>SLPP01000131.1 GCA_007131945.1 Paracoccaceae bacterium
CGCCTTGACCGCTCCCGCACGCCTGATATCGATCGGCAAAGCGAGGCCACATGACGATACCGAACCTGATCACCGTCTTCCGGCTCGTTCTGGTTCCGATCGTGATCATGATGATCCTTCAGGAAGACTGGAGCTGGGCCTTCGCGCTCTTCGTGATCGCCGGCGTTTCCGACGGTCTCGACGGCTACATCGCGCGACGGTTCGAGATGCGCAGCGAGTTCGGCGCGCTGATCGACCCGCTGGCCGACAAGGTGCTCATCGTCTCGATCTACGTCACCCTGGCGATCGTCGAGGTCATCCCGGCCTGGCTCGCCATCGTGATCGTCTCCCGCGACATCATGATCGTGATGGCGTTCATGCTGTCGTGGATGATGGCGCAGCCGATGGCGGTGAAGCCGCTCTTCGTCAGCAAGGTGACCACCGCGCTGCAGATCGCTTTTGCCGCCTTCCTGCTCGGCGGTCTGGCCTTCGCCCTGGAACTCGGCCTGCTGATCGACCTCTTCGCGCTCCTCATCGTCGTGCTGACGATCATGACCGCGGGTATCTATCTCGTCCGCTGGCTGAGGCACATGGCGGATTGAGATCCGGCGCTGGAGGTCGGTTCCGCGCCGCCCCGGGTTCGCCGGGGCAGCTTGAACGGCAGGTTGAGCCGACGCAAGTGCCGCAAGTGACAGGCACGATGGCGGAGGAGCCGCGCTAACCCTCGTCGTCGGGAAAGATGCCGTGGCGGCGGGCGAACCACAGAAACAGCGGCAGGCCCATGGCGATCAGCGTCGTCAGCGAGAAGGCGAACCAGTTCATCGGAATGCCGATCAGCCGGAATTCGACGCCGCTGCCCCAGAACAGCATCCCCGCCGTGCCGATCGCGACGAGCGAGACGACAAGATCGCCGATTCCCACCGCCAGAAGCGATTTCCGCGCCAGTTGCGGATAGATGCCGAAATAGCCGATCGCCAGGCAGGTGGCGTTGATGGCGATGATCTGCAGCTCCGGCGGCATGATCAGAGCGCGTAGATCGCGTTGAACTTGGCCTCGAGGTAATCCAGAAGCGGCCCCTCGTGCGGCGCGAAGCCGCAGGCCTCTTCGATCGTCTCGCGCGGCGCCATCAGCCGGCCGTGCACCTGCACCCGGTCGCGCAGCCAAGAGGTCGCCGGGCCCGGATCGCCCTCGGCGAAGGCCGCGTCCAGATCCGGCAGTTCTTCCCGCATCGCGGCCATCAGGCAGCCGGCATAGACATTGCCCAGCGTGTAGGTCGGGAAATAGCCGAAAAGCCCGATCGCCCAGTGCACGTCCTGCAGCATCCCGTGCGCCGGCCGGTCGACCGGATAGCCGAAATCCGCCTCGAACCGGTCGTTCCAGGCCGCCTCCAGGTCGCCGACCGTCAGGTCGCCCGCGACCAGCGCCCGTTCGAGATCGAAGCGCAGCATGATGTGCAGGTTGTACTGCACCTCGTCGGCCTCGGTGCGGATATGCCCGCCGGCGAGCCGGTTGACGGTGGCGTAGAATTCCTCCGCCCCGCCGAGGCCGAAATCGCCGAATTCCAGCCGCATCTTCTCGAACAGCCAGCCGCAGAAGGGCCGCGAGCGGGCGATCTGGTTCTCGTAGAGCCGCGCCTGGCTCTCGTGCACCCCCATCGACGCCCCCCGCCCCAGCGGGCTCAGCGCGAAGGCCGGCGCGATGTTCTGCTCGTAGGCCGCGTGACCCACTTCGTGGATCGTCGAATAGAAGCAGTTGAAGGGCTCGGTCTCGACCACGCGGGTGGTGATGCGCACATCATCCCCCGCGCCCGACGAGAACGGATGCACGGCAAGATCGAGCCGCCCGCGCTGGAAATCGTAACCAAACACCTCGGCCAGGTGCCGCGCCAGCCGGATCTGCGCCGCGCGGTCGAACTCGCCCAGAAGCGGCGCCGGCTGGTCGGCCGCGCCAAGCGCGGCGTCGCGCAGCGCCCGCAGCCGCGGGCGCATCCGGTCGAACATCGCCGCGATCCCCGCCCCGGTCGCGCCCGGCTCGTATTCGTCGAGAAGCGCGTCATAGCCGTCGCCGCCCTGCGCCAGCGCCGCCGCCTCCTCGCAGCGCAGGGCGACGATCCGCTCCAGCGCCGGCAGGAAATGGGCGACATCCTCGCGCGCCCGCGCCTCGGCCCAGACCCCGTGCGAGAGCGAGACGCAGCGCGCGATCTCGGCGGCGAGCTCCACCGGCACGCGCGCGCGCCGGTCGTGCTCGCGCCGGATCCGGGCAAGCTTCGCCGCCCCCGCCGCGTCCTGCGCCTCGGCCGCCGCCAGCCAGTCGGCGATGCGCGGATCGGCATGACGCGCGTGCAGCACCGCCTCCAGCGCCGCCATCTCCTCGGCCCGCTGCCGGGCGGCACCGCGCGGCATCATCGTCTCCTGGTCCCAGCGCAGCCTTCCCATCACCTGCTCGATCGCGCGGGTCTCGCGGTCATGCGTGAGCAGTTCCTCGAACGCGGTCATGCCTGCCCGCCGCGGATCGTCGCGCCCTCGGGGTAGCCGGCGAGGAACCGCGCCCGCAGGATCGCCACCCACAGCGCCACGGCCAGAAGCTGGTGCGCGATGGCAAGCTCCCAGGGCGCGCCGTAGAGAACGGTGACGATGCCGAGGACGATCTGCGCCGCCATCACCAGCCCCATCGCGTGGAACGCCCCACGCACCGCGGCAAAGCCCGACCGCCTTCCGCGCATCCATACGATCAGCGCGAAGATGGCCAGCAGGTAGCCCGCCTTGCGGTGGATGAACTGCACCGTCCCGTCATTCTCGAAGAAGTTGCGCCAGACGGGTTCGAGTTCGAACATCCCCGGCGGAAAGATCCCGCCCGCCATCAGCGGCCAGTCGGTATAGCCGCGCCCGGCATCGATCCCGGCCACCAGCGCGCCGAGCAGGATCTGCAGGAAGGCGAAATGCATCAGCCCGGTGGAGAGGCGGAAGGCCCGCGCCTCGCGCCCGCGCCGCGCCTGCAGCAGCGCCGCCTGGCTTCGGCCAAGACGCTCGACATACCAGGCGATCAGCCCGAGGATGACGAAAGCAAGCCCCAGATGCACCGCAAGCCGGTAGGAGGCCACCGCCACCATCCCCTCGCCCAGCCCCGAGGCGACCATCCACCAGCCGATCGCCCCCTGCAGCCCGCCGAGCGCGCCCAGAAGCAGCAGCCGCCCGGTCCAGCCCGGCGGGATCTGTCCGCGCAGCCAGAACCACAGGAAGCCCAGGGCCCAGACCAGCCCGATCAGCCGGCCGAGCTGCCGGTGCCCCCATTCCCACCAGTAGATGAACTTGAACTCCTGAAGGCTCATGCCGAGGTTCAGAAGCCGGTACTGGTCGATCTGCCGATAGGCGTCGAATTCGCGCTGCCAGTCGGCATCCGAAAGCGGCGGGATCGCGCCGACGATCGGCCGCCAGTCGGTGATCGAGAGGCCCGAGCCGGTCAGCCGCGTGAGCCCGCCCACCGCGATGATCGCAACGACAAGCGCGAAGAGGACCAGCAGCCAGGCCCGGATCGCCCGGCGCGCGCCCGAAGGCCGCTCGATCGTCACCCGCGGCGCCGCCGCCCTCGGCGCGCCCTCGGCAACTTCCTCGAAGATGGGGCGTTTCGCCATCGTCGCTCTCCTTCTCGCGCGGCAAGCTAGAGGCGCGCCGCGCCGGCATCAAGGGCGCATCGCGCCGGCCCGGATCAGCCGCGCCGGGCCAGTTGTCGCAGGATGCCGTGCAGCGTCTGCACCTCGGCCCGGGTCAAAGACCAGCGCGCGAGCATGTTGCGCAGGTTGCGCTTCATCCCCGGCGCCTTCTCCGCCGGGAAGAAGAAGCCCGCCGCCTCCAGCCGCTCCTCCAGATGCTCGCCCAGCCGCGCCACCTCGCCCAGGCTCGCCGGCGCCGCGACCGGCGCGGCGGGCATCTCGCCGCCCGCCTGGCGCCGCCATTCATAGGCCAGCAGCAGCACGCATTGCGCCAGGTTCAGCGAGTAGAAAAGGGGATTGACCGGCACGGTGACGATGGCACTCGCCGGCGCGATGTCGTCGTTCTCGAGCCCGGCGCGCTCGGGCCCGAAGAGGAAGGCGGTGCGCGCGCCCGACGCCGCCAGCGCCCGGGCCTCCGCCATCGCCGCCTCGGGCGTCAGCACCGGCTTGACCAGTTCGCGCCCGCGCGCCGTGGTCGCGTAGACCCGGTCGCAATCGGCAAGCGCGGCGGGCAGGTCGGCGAACAGCCCCGCCGCCTCCAGCACCCGCCCCGCGCCCGAGGCCATGGCCACCGCCTTCGGGTTCGGCCAGCCGTCGCGCGGCGCCACGACCCGCATCCGGTCGAGCCCGAAATTCAGCATCGCCCGCGCCGCGGCGCCGATATTCTCGCCCATCTGCGGCCGCACCAGCACCATGACCGGCGCCTGCGCCCCGCCCGTCTCCAGCTCCATCGCCGCTCCCCGGATCGCCCGCCGCTGCCTTGCCCCGCGGCGCGGCAAAGATCAACCACCCGGGCAAGACCCGGCAGCAGACCGCGGTTTCCCGCGCCTCAGCGCCCTTTGAACGTCCCGCGAAGAAGTCCGCGCCGCGAAATCGTCGATTCTTTTCACGATCCGGGATCAAACCGTCCCGATTTTTCATCGAGCGCCGGAAACACGAAACGATGCGACAGGATCTCGGCGCGAGGATGCCAATGCTCGCATGCGAACACCCCGCCCCGACGCGCCTTCATCTTGCCACATACACGCCAGGCGGGCACTCGCAGGGCGACGGGGGCAGCGCCCCCAGGCTCGGGCGCGGCAGCGCCCGAGCCCGGCCCAACGCGAGGAAGGTTGTGCCGCAGGCACAGCCTGACGAGGGGCGGGAGCCCGTGGCCGGCGCGGGCTCAGCCCTCGACCGGCAGCGCCGTCAGTCCGTGGAAGTGATAGCTGTCGGCATAGGCCGGCGGCGCGGCCAGGCGCAGCCCCGGCCGGCGGGAGAACAGGACCCTCAACGCCACCCGCATCTCCAGCCGCGCAAGCGGCGCGCCGAGGCAGAAATGCAGCCCCGCCCCGAAGGCGTTGTGCGCCTTCAGCGGCCGCGACGGGTCGAATCGTTGGGGCTCCGGCCAGGCGCCGGGGTCGCGGTTCGCCGCCGCCAGCAGGCAGGCGACCTCGGTGCCCGCGGCGATCCGCCGCCCCATCACCTCGACATCCTCGTAGGCGATCCGGGCGAAGAGATGGAGCGGCGGGTCGAAGCGCAGGGCCTCCTCCACCGTCGCCTCGACCCGGTCGGGGGAAAGCCAGTCCCGCGGCCCGTCCGCCTGCAGGATCGCCTTCACCCCGTTGCCGAGCGCATGCACCGTCGCCTCGTGCCCGGCATTGAGAAGCAGCACGCAGGTCGCGATCAGCTCCTCGGTCGAAAGCTGCGCACCCCCCTCCCCGGCCGCGATCAGATGCGTGATCAGGTCGTCGGCCGGCCGCGCCCGGCGTTCCTCGACATGGCTGCGCAGGAACCCGGCGAAGTCCCGCGCCGCTTCCGCCGCGCGGTCCTCGACTGCGCGCGTCCGGCCCGCCTGGTACATCGCGACCATCGCGTGCGACCA
>SLPP01000359.1 GCA_007131945.1 Paracoccaceae bacterium
CCACCGCCGCGGCCGCCCCCGCCACCCGCGCCGCCCCCTCGGTCGAGGCGCTGATCGAGGGCGCGCGGCTGGGCGGGCGGACGGGCTTCATGGTCCTCGACATGACGAGCGGCGCGATCCTCGAGGAACACGGCGCCGATCTCGCGCTGCCGCCCGCTTCGGTCGCCAAGGCGCCGACCGCGCTCTACGCGCTTTTCTCGCTGGGGCTCGAGCACCGCTTCGCCACGCGCGTGCTCGCCCGCGGCGGGTCGATCCGGAACGGTACGCTGCGCGGCGACCTGGTCCTGCAGGGCGGCGGCGATCCGGCGCTGCAGACGGCGGAACTCGCGGCGCTGGCGCAGCGGCTGGTCGATCTCGGCCTGCGCCGGGTCGAGGGGCGGCTTCTGGTCGACGACGCCGCGCTGCCGGCGATCCCGGCCATCGCCGACGACCAGCCGGCGCAGGCCGGCTACAACCCGGCCATTGCCGGGCTCAACCTGAACTTCAACCGCGTGCATTTCGCCTGGGCGAACGGCGCCGGCGGGCTTGCGCTGTCGATGGATGCGCGCAGCGAGCGCGAGGTGCCCCCGGTCTCGGTCATCGGCATCGAGGCGGTGGCGCGGCAGGGCCCGCTCTACACCCATTCCGAGACCGGCGCGCGCGAGATGTGGACGGTGGCGCGTCCGGCGCTGACCGGCACCGGCTCGCGCTGGCTGCCGGTGCGCCGGCCGGCGCTCTATGCCGGCGACGTGCTGCGCGCGCTTCTCGCCGCGCGCGGCTGCGTGGTGCCGCCACCGCAACTCGCGCGGGGTGCCGGCGGCGCGATCCTGGCCGAGCACCGCTCGGCGCCGCTGCCCGAGATGATGCGCGGCATGCTGCGCTTCTCGACCAACATCACCGCCGAGGCGGCGGGGCTTGCCGCCTCGCGCCGGCAGAACGCCGCGGTGCGGAGCCTGGTGCAGTCCGGGGCGCAGATGGCGCACTGGATCGCGGCGCGCTACGGCGCCCAGGGGATGCGCTTCGTCGACCATTCCGGCCTCGGCGTCGAGAGCCGCGTCACCGCGCGGGCGATGGCGCGCTTCCTGCAGGCCGCCGGCCGCGAGGGCGTGCTGCCCGACCTTCTGCGCCAGCATCCGATGCGCGACGCCCGGGGCCGCGAGGTCCGCAACCACCCGATCCGCGTGCGCGCCAAGACCGGCACGCTCTTCTTCGCCTCGGGGCTCGGCGGCTACGCCCGCACGCCCGCCGGGCGCGACCTCGCCTTCGCCATCTTCAGCGCCGATGTCGACCGCCGCGCCCGGCTCGCCGCGGCGAACAGCGAACGCCCCCCCGGCGCGCGCGACTGGACGCTGCGCGCGCGCGGGCTGCAGCAGGCGCTGATCGAGCGCTGGTCGGCCATGCATGGCTGACGCGGCTTTCGCCTTGCACCCGCGCCGGGGCTGGCGGAAACAGGGCGCAGTCGCTTGCGGAGAGATCCCCCGTTGCCGAACGAACTGATCGTTCTGCTGGGCGGCGTCGGGCTGTTCCTTTACGGAATGCACGCGCTGACCCAGGAGTTGCGCGTCCTTCTCAGCGAGGGCGCGCGCGAGGCGCTGCGCCGATATGCCGGCCGGCCGGTGGGCGGTATCTTGGCCGGCGCCGGCGTGACCGCGCTCATCCAGTCCTCGACCGCGACCATCGTCATGACGCTCGGTTTCGTCGGCGCCGGCATCCTCAGCTTCGGCCAGTCGCTGGGCATCGTGCTCGGCGCCAATATCGGCACCACCTTCACCGGCTGGATGGTGATGCTCTTCGGCATCAAGATCAGCCTCGGCACCATCGCCTATCCGGTCCTGTTCGTCGCCGGGCTTCTGAAGATCCTCGCCGACGGCCGTGCCGCCCGCGCCGGCGGTGTCGTCGCCGCGCTCTGCCTGATCTTCATCGGCATCGACCTGATGAAGGACGGGATGGGCCTCTTCGACGGCTTTCTCGACCACGAGACGCTGCCCGCCGACACGCTCTGGGGACGGGTGCAGCTGCTCCTTCTCGGCGTCGCGGTCACGGTGATCACGCAAAGCTCCAGCGCCGGGGTGGCAGCGGCGATCGTGCTGCTCTCGGCCGGGCATGTGAACTTCGCGCAGGCCGCGGCGATGGTCATCGGCATGACCGTCGGCACCACCTTCACCGGCATCCTCGCCAGCCTCGGCGGCTCGGTGGCGATGCGGCGCACGGCGCTGGCGAACCTTGCCTTCAACCTCGTCAAGGGCGTGGTCGCGCTCCTGCTTCTCGATCTCATCATGCGCCTCTTCGCCGCCAGTCCCTGGGGGGGCAGCCCGACACTCGCGCTGGTCCTGTTCCATACCGGCTTCACGGTGGCCGGGGCGCTCTTGTTCCTGCCGATCATCGAACCCTTCGGGCGCGCCATCGAACGCCTGGTCCCCGACCGGCCCGAGGCGCCGGCCGCGTTGCTCGACCGGCGTTTCCAGGCCGACCCGCCGGCCGCGCTGGACATGGTTCTGGCGCAGGCGCGGCGGCAGATGGGGCAGCTTCTCGACTATCTCGGCGAAGCGCTTGCACCCGGACCGCGACGATCCGACCTGGCCTTCGACTCGCCCGCCTTCACCGAGGACATGGATCGGCTGATCGCCTACCTGGCGCAGATCCCGCGGCCCGAGGGCGACCAGCGTCAGTTGCAGCGCTTCGGTGAACTGATGGCGCTGACCGACCATCTGCGCCGGCTCGGCTTGCGCGCCGGGCAGGGGGGGCGGCTGACGGTCGCGCTCTACGAGCCGCTCCTGCGGCGCGAGGCGCTTTACCTTGGCGCCGTCCTGCGCCGCGTCGGGCATGCCCTGCCCGAGGCCGAGCCCGGCGACGTCATCGCCCGCGACGCACGCGACCGCACGCTCGCCGCGCTTGACCGGCGGCTGGTCCGGTCGCAGGCCCGGCTCAACCGGCGGGAGGACCGCTTGCGGCGGCGGATTCTCGTCACCCGCGCCGCGCCGCCCCGGCTCTTCGCGCTGACCGATGCATTGCGCTGGCTGCGCCGGTCGAACGCGCATGCCGAACGCCTGCTGGCGCATCTGCGCGCCGCCGAGGCGCAGGCCGAGCGCCGCCCCGTCCCGCCCGATGAACCCGCCGTCCAGAACGAGGCGCCGTCACCCGCGGCACCGGCTCCGCGCGCCGCTTCCGGTTGAGCCCGCCGTCAGGCCGCCGGCGGCGGCATCCGACGCCTCGGTGCAAAGCTTTCATTCCGGTTAACGGCAGCAGATTTATCTCATGATTACAGGTAATTGAGACAAGCGCACAAATTGTGCACCGGGGCGTTTTTTTCCGCTTCCGCGCGCGTCCGGCCGGGGCGGCGCAGCCCGCACCTGTCTCAATGCATGTGCCGGGCGCGCGCGCCGCGTTCGATCGCCGCGGCGGCCAGTCGGTCGATCGCCAGTTCGTGGCGGATCTCCTCGAGCATGCGCAGCTCGGTCTGCTCCAGCTTGCCGTCGGCCGCGGCGACGTCGCAGGCCAGCGCATAGGCGGTCTCGCGCAGCCGCTCGGGCAGCGCCTCGCGGATCAGCCCGAAAAGCGCGTCGAGCCCGTCCTCCTCCTCCAGCAGGTCGAAGACGATTTGCGCGATGCGCTGCATCCGGTCGGAATCGTAGCCCGAGAAGACCGGCAGCGTGTTCACCTGCTGCTGGATGTTCAAAAGTTCGGCCGTCCGGATCTGCGCATCGGCGACCGAGACCGCGACCATCAGCGCGATCAGGCTGTCCTGCGGGGAAAGGGCGGGCGGGGCCTTGGCCATGGCGATACCTGTCTTTTGCGGTCGGGGCCACAATATTGACTGCCGCCGGGGCGGGCAATAGGAAGCCGGGGCCGCGGGCAGCCCGCCCGCCCTGCCGGAAGCGAGACGATGACCACCCTGCGCGACACCGCGATGACCTCCAAGGCCTGGCCGTTCGAGGAGGCGCGCCGGCTGCTCAAGCGCTACGACAAGGCGCCGCCGGCCAAGGGTCACGTCCTCTTCGAGACCGGCTACGGCCCGTCGGGGCTGCCGCATATCGGCACCTTCGGCGAGGTCGCGCGCACCACCATGATCCGCCGCGCCTTCGAGGTGATCTCGGACATCCCCACACGCCTTGTCTGCTTCTCCGACGACCTCGACGGGATGCGCAAGGTCCCCGACAATGTTCCCGACCCTGCGGCGCTGCGCGAACATCTGCAGCGGCCGCTGACCTCGGTGCCCGACCCCTTCGGCACGCATGAAAGCTTCGGCCATCACAACAACGCCATGCTGCGGCGGTTCCTCGACACGTTCGGCTTCGAATACGAGTTCATCTCGGCCACCGATTTCTACCGCTCGGGGCAGTTCGATGCGGTGCTGCTGCGCGCGGCCGAACGCTACGACGCGATCATGGCGGTGATGCTGAAGAGCCTGCGCGAGGAGCGCCAGCAGACCTATTCCATCTTCCTGCCGATCCACCCCGAGACGGGGCGGGTGCTCTATGTTCCCATCAAGCATGTCGACACGCGCGAGGGCACCGTCACCTTCGACGACGAGACCGGCCGCGAATGGACACTGCCGGTGACCGGCGGGCAGGTGAAGCTGCAGTGGAAGCCCGATTTCGGCGCCCGCTGGGCCGCGCTCGACGTCGATTTCGAGATGTACGGCAAGGACCATTCGACCAACACGCCGATCTACGACTCGATCTGCGAGATCCTCGGCGGGCGGAAACCCGAGCATTTCGTCTACGAGCTGTTCCTGGACGAGAACGGCGAGAAGATCTCGAAGTCGAAGGGCAACGGCATCACCATCGACGAGTGGCTGACCTATGCCGCGGCCGAATCGCTGTCCTACTTCATGTACCAGAAGCCAAAGACAGCCAAGCGGCTGTGGTGGGACGTGATCCCGAAGGCGGTGGACGAGTACCACCAGCAGTTGCGCGCCTTTCCGGGTCAGGGCGTCGAGCAGCAACTCGCCAACCCGGTCTGGCACATCCATGCCGGCAAGCCGCCCGAGTCGCGCATGGTGGTCAGCTTCGCGATGCTTCTGAACCTCGCCTCGGTGGCCGGCGCGCAGGACCGGGCCGGTCTGTGGGGCTTCATCCGCCGCTACGCGCCCGAGGCGAGCCCCGAGACGCATCCCGATCTCGACGCCGCCGCAGGATACGCCGTGCGCTACTTCCGCGACTTCGTCGCACCGACGCGGACCTGCCGCCTGCCCGACGACCGCGAGCGGGCGGCGATGGCGGACCTGGTCGCGCGGCTGAAGGCCTGGGAGGGCGGGCTCGATGCCGAGGCGCTGCAGTCGATGGTCTTCGCCGTCGGCAAGGAGCACGGCTTCGAGCCGCTGCGCGACTGGTTCCGGGCGCTCTACGAGGTGCTGCTCGGTGCCTCGGAGGGGCCGCGCTTCGGCGGCTTCGTCGCGCTTTACGGCATCGACGAGACGGTGGCGCTGATCGAACGCGCGCTCGCGGGCGAACTCGCCGCGGCGCCGGTGTCGCCGGATTGATCCGTTCGGCGCGGTCCGGCGTATCCTGCGGATATGCAGGAGGTCCGGATGCGCCGACTCGTCGCCCGTCTCGCCGTTGCCGCCTTCCTCGCGGCAACACCCGCCGCCGCCGATGACGCCGCGATCCGGCAGGTCATCGACGCGCAGATCGCCGCCTTCGAGGCCGACGATTTCGCCGCCGCCTTCGAACATGCCAGCCCCGCGATCCGCGGGGTCTTCGGCACGCCCGAGCGGTTCGGGCAGATGGTGCGGCAGGGTTACCCGATGGTCCACCGTCCGGCGGAACTGCGCTATCTCGAGGCGCGCGACGGCGGCCGGGGACGGCTGCAGAGGGTTCTGATCACCGACGCGTCGGGCCGCATCCACCTGCTCGAATACGAGATGATCGAGGCGGACGGGCGCTATCTGATCAACGGCGTGCGCATCCTGCGCGGCGCCGATGCCGGGGTCTGAGGCCGGATCGGACGATCGCTCCTCGGGGCCGCCGCACACGGCCCTGCGTTCGTCGAATCACCCCCGACGACCGTTTCCCCGCTTGCGCTACCAACCGAGCCCCGCCCGAACTCCCGTTCGCCGACCCGTCACGCCACCGAAGGCTCCGCACCGGACCGGCGTGACGTTACGTCATGGCTATTGACGCCTGTGCAGGTGGCAGCGGCCTGAAAACAGCGTCGAAAGCCGCATCGAGGGTGAAAGATTTACAAAATGCAACCTTTTTCAGTTAATGAATTTACACAAATATCCTTTGTAAAAAAAGAGTTACCAATTTCTTTACGAATACGCTAAACTCCGCCTGAACGGAGGGGGTGACGGAGGCAGGCCGCTATGGGGCGCGTGCCCGGCCTCCGCGCTGAAGGAGGAGCACCATGCCGGATCAGAGCCAGTCGAACACCTATGCCGCGTCGGCGGATTTCGTCGCCCGGGCGCATCTCGACGCCGAGGGATACGAGAAGACGTACGCCGCCTCGATCGAGAATCCCGAGGCATTCTGGGCGGAACATGGCAAGCGCATCGACTGGATCCGTCCCTATTCGAAGGTCAAGAACACCAATTTCGACTTCGGCAATGTCGCCATCCGCTGGTTCGAGGACGGCACGCTCAACGTTTCGGCCAACTGCATCGACCGCCATGTCGTGACCCGCGGCGAGCAGACCGCGATCATCTTCGAGCCGGACGATCCCAAGACGCCGCCGCGGCACATCACCTACAAGGAACTGCTCGAGCAGACGAGCCGGATGGCGAACGTGCTAAAGTCGCACGGGATCGGCAAGGGAGACCGGGTGGTGCTCTACCTGCCGATGATTCCCGAGGCGGCCTATGCGATGCTGGCCTGCGCGCGGATCGGCGCCGTGCATTCGATCGTTTTCGCCGGCTTCTCGCCCGACGCGCTGGCCAACCGGATCAACGATTCCGAGGCGAAGGCCGTCATCACCGCCGACACCGCCCCGCGCGGCGGCCGGCGCACGCCCTTGAAGGGCAATACCGACCGCGCGCTTCTCGACTGTTCGGACCGGGTCAAGTGCTTCGTTGTCAAGCACACGGGCGACCAGACCACCTGGGTGGACGGGCGCGACATCGACCTGAAGGCGGAAATGGCCGAGGCCAATGCCTATTGCCCCTATACCGAGGTTGGCGCCGAGGACCCGCTCTTCATCCTCTACACCTCGGGTTCGACCGGCAAGCCGAAGGGCGTGGTGCACACCTCGGGCGGCTATCTGGTCTATGCCGCGATGACCCACCAGTATGTCTTCGATTACCATGACGGCGACATCTTCTGGTGCACCGCCGATGTCGGCTGGGTTACCGGACACAGCTACATCATCTACGGCCCACTCGCCAACGGCGCGACGACGCTGATGTTCGAGGGCGTGCCGACCTGGCCCGACGCCGGCCGTTTCTGGGAGGTCTGCGCCAAGCACAAGGTGAACCAGTTCTACACCGCGCCGACCGCGATCCGGGCGCTGATGGGGCAGGGGCCGGAATGGGTCGAGAAGCATGATCTCTCCAGCCTGCGCCTGCTGGGAACGGTGGGAGAACCGATCAACCCCGAGGCGTGGAACTGGTACAACACGCATGTCGGCAAGGGCAAATGCCCGATCGTCGATACCTGGTGGCAGACCGAGACCGGCGGCCACCTGATCACGCCCATCCCCGGTGCCATCCCGACGAAGCCCGGCTCGGCGACCAAGCCCTTCTTCGGCGTGAAGCCGGTGATCCTCGACGCCACCTCGGGCGAGGAGCAGACGGCGACCGAGGCCGAGGGCGTCCTCTGCATCGCCGACAGCTGGCCCGGGCAGATGCGCACCGTCTGGAGGGATCACCAGCGGTTCGAGGAAACCTATTTCCAGCAATACAAGGGCTACTATTTCTCTGGCGACGGCTGCCGGCGGGACGCCGACGGTTATTACTGGATCACCGGCCGGGTCGATGACGTGATCAACGTCTCGGGCCACCGGATGGGCACCGCCGAGGTGGAATCGGCGCTGGTGGCGCACGAGGTGGTCGCCGAGGCGGCGGTCGTCGGCTACCCGCACCCGGTCAAGGGCCAGGGCATCTATGCCTATGTCACGCTGATGACCGGGGTCGAGCCGACCGACGAGTTGCGCAAGGACTTGGTCAAGTGGGTGCGCCAGGAGATCGGCCCGATCGCCTCGCCGGATCTCATCCAGTGGGCGCCGGGCCTGCCCAAGACGCGTTCGGGCAAGATCATGCGCCGCATCCTGCGCAAGATCGCCGAGGACGATTTCGGCGCGCTCGGCGACACCTCGACGCTTGCCGATCCCTCGGTCGTCGACGACCTGATCGAGAACCGCATGAACCGGAGCCGGACCGATGCCTGAGGCCGGCGTCGATACCCGCACCAAACCCGCCGTCCTGATCCTGCTAGGCCCGCCGGGCGCGGGCAAGGGCACCCAGGCGCGAATGCTGGAGGACCGTTTCGGGCTCGTCCAGCTCTCGACCGGCGATCTGCTGCGCGCCGCGGTCAAGGCCGGCACCGAGGCCGGCAAAAAGGCCAGGGCGGTGATGGAGGCGGGCGAACTCGTCTCGGACGAGATCGTGCTGGAGGTACTCAGGGACCGCATGCAGGAGCCCGATGTCAGCCGCGGCGTCATCCTCGACGGCTTTCCGCGCACGACCGGCCAGGCCGAGGCGCTGGACGCGCTGCTCGCCGATCAGGGGCAGTCGATCGGCGCGGCGATCTCGATCGAGGTTGATGACGACGCGATGGTGCGGCGCATCTCGGGCCGCTACACCTGCGCCGCCTGCGGCGAGGGCTATCACGACGAGTTCAAGCAGCCGGCCAGGGCCGGGATATGCGACAAATGCGGCGGCACGGAGTTCACGCGCCGGGCCGACGACAATGCCGAAACCGTGGCGGCGCGGCTTGCCGCCTACCACGCGCAGACGGCACCGCTGATCGCCTATTACGAGGCGCAGGGAGTTCTGGAACGGGTGGACGGGATGGGCCCCATCGACGCCATCGCGACGGAGCTTGGCGCCATCGTCGAACGGGCGACGGCCTGAGGCACCGCGCCCCGGCCATGCGCCGGGGCACGATCGTGCATGCAAGAAGCGAGCGTCCCGCGCGGGGGCGGTCGCAAGCGGAACCCCCTGGGAGGACATGACATGTCTGACAAATCTGCCGATGCCTACTGGGCGGCGAACATCCGGATCATCACCATCTCGATGGTGATCTGGGCGCTCGTGTCGTTCGGTTTCGGTATCGTCCTGCGCCCGCTGATCTCGTGGATTCCGATCGGTGGCACCGATCTGGGTTTCTGGTTCGCCCAGCAGGGCTCGATCCTGACCTTCATCGCGCTGATCTTCTACTACACCTGGTACATGAACCGGCTCGACAAAGAGTTCGGCGTGGACGAGCAGTAAGGAACCGGACGCATGGACCAGTTTACCCTCAACCTGATCGTCGTTGGCGCGTCCTTCGCGCTCTACGTCGGTATCGCCATCTGGGCGCGCGCCGGTACGACATCGGACTTCTACGCCGCCTCGCGCGGCGTGAACCCGATCGTCAACGGCGCCGCCACCGCGGCCGACTGGATGTCGGCGGCCTCGTTCATCTCGATGGCCGGCCTCATCGCCTTCGTCGGCTACGGCAACTCCACCTTCCTCATGGGCTGGACCGGCGGCTACGTGCTGCTCGCGCTCCTTCTCGCGCCCTACCTGCGCAAGTTCGGCCGCTTCACCGTGCCCGACTTCATCGGGGATCGCTTCTACAGCCAGACGGCGCGGCTGGTGGCCGTGATCTCGCTGCTGACCATGTCGATCACCTATGTGATCGGGCAGATGACCGGGGCGGGCGTGGCCTTCTCGCGCTTCCTCGAAGTGCCGTCGTCGACGGGTCTCTTCATCGCCTCGGCGGTCGTCTTCATCTACGCCGTTCTCGGCGGCATGAAGGGGATCACCTACACCCAGCTGGCGCAGTACTGCGTGCTGATCGTCGCCTACACCATCCCGGCGATCTTCATCTCGCTGCAACTGACCGGCAACCCGCTGCCGCAGCTGGGGCTGTTCTCGACCCACACCGACTCGGGACTGCCGCTGCTGACCAAGCTCGACCAGGTCCTGGTGCAACTCGGCTTCCATGACTACACCGGGCTGCACGCGCCGCAGACCACCTTCAACATGGTGCTCTTCACCATGTCGCTGATGATCGGCACCGCGGGTCTGCCGCACGTGATCATCCGCTTCTTCACCGTGCCCAAGGTGTCGGACGCGCGCCTCTCGGCGGGCTGGGCGCTGGTGTTCATCGCGTTGCTCTACACGGTCGCCCCGGCGGTCGGCTCGATGGCGCGTCTGAACATCATCACCACGATCTACCCGCACACCACCGAGACCGGTGAGCTGGACCTGGAGCGGCCGCTGGCCTACGCGGATCGTCCCCAGTGGATGCTGAACTGGGAGCAGACCGGCCTTCTGCGCTTCGAGGACAAGGCGGGCGACGGCGTTATCCGTTACTACAACGCCGCCAACCCGCCGGCGATCGCGGTCGAGGAGGGCTGGCAGGGCAACGAGATGGTGACCTTCAACCAGGACATCCTGGTGCTCGCCAACCCCGAGATCGCGCAGCTTCCGGGCTGGGTGATCGCGCTGATCGCGGCCGGCGGCCTGGCCGCGGCGCTGTCGACGGCGGCGGGGCTCCTGCTCGCCATCTCCTCGGCGATCAGCCACGACCTGATCAAGTCGATGATCAACCCCGGCATCTCGGAAAAGGGCGAGCTTCTGGCCGCGCGCATCTCGATGGCCTTCGCCATCGCGCTCGCGACCTGGCTCGGGCTCAACCCGCCAGGCTTCGCCGCACAGGTGGTGGCGCTCGCCTTCGGCCTTGCCGCGGCCTCGCTCTTCCCGGCGATCATGATGGGCATCTTCTCCAAGAAGATGAACTCGACCGGGGCGATCGTCGGGATGCTGGTCGGTCTGCTCTCGACCGTGGCCTACATCTTCACCTATCTGGGCATGTTCTTCATCCCGGGCACCAACCTTCTGCCGAACACGCAGGAATACTGGCTCTTCGGCATCTCGCCGCTCAGCTTCGGCACGGTTGGCGCGATCCTGAACTTCGCCGCGGCCTACATCACGCTTGCGATGACCAAGCCGGCGCCGAAGGAAATCCAGGAACTGGTGGAATCGATCCGCGTGCCGCGCGGCGCCGGTACCGCCCAGTCGCACTGACAAGTCCTTCGGAGGGGCGCTCCGGCGCCCCTCCGGCCCAGCTTCGGGGATGATCTTCATGGCCATGGATACCCGTGCCGACGCGATCAGGGCCTTCCTGGAAAGCGTGCATCCCTATGACAGCCTGCCGCGGGACGAGCTGACGCAGATCGTCGGTTCCTTCAGCCGCAGGGAATACCCAGCCGGATCCGAGATCTACAGCGCCGGCGAGCCGCTCAAGGGCATCTTCCTGATCAAGCGCGGCGCGGTCGAGGTCGTCGACCGCAACGGCGAGCTGGTCTCGATCCTCGGCCCGCGCAACTCCTTCGGCGAGCGCGGGCTGATGCGCGACGGGCTGGCGGTGACCAGCGCCCGCACCACCGAGGACAGTGTGATCCTGATGCTGCCCGACGCCGAACTGCGCCGGCTGATCGCCGGTTTTCCGGCCTTCGAGCGCTTCTTCAACCGCTCGCGCCCCGCCGAGACCCGCGGCACCGATCTGAGCACGCTCAAGGTCTCGGACCTGATGGCGCGCAACCCGGTCACCTGCCGGCCCGACGCCAGCGTGCAGGAAGCCGCGCGGCTGATGCGCGAAAAGCACATCTCAAGCCTCGCGGTCGTGGACAACGGCACGCTCGTCGGCATCGTCACGACGCGCGATCTGGCCGCCCGCGTCCTTGCCGAGGGGCTGCCCGCGGAGACGAAGGTCGCCGAGGTGATGACCGCCGATCCGCTGACGCTCAGCCCCGACTCGCTCGGCTCCGACATCCTGCACACGATGCTCGAGCGCCGCATCGGCCATCTGCCGGTGGTCGAGGAGGGCGTGATCAAGGGCGTCATCACGCAGACCGACCTGACCCGCTTCCAGGCGGTCAGCACCGCGCAACTGGTCCGCGACGCGGCCGTCGCCGACAGCCCCGAGGAAATGGCCGAGGTCACCGCGCGCATCCCGAAGCTCCTGATGCAGCTCGTCGCCGCGAACAACGCCCACGAGGTGGTGGCGCGGCTGATCACCGACATCGCCGACACCGTCACCCGGCGGCTGCTGAAGCTGGCCGAAGCCGAGTTCGGCCCCGCACCGGTGCCCTGGCTCTGGCTCGCCTGCGGCAGCCAGGGACGGCAGGAACAGACCGGCATCACCGACCAGGACAATTGCCTGATCCTCGACGATTCCGTGACCGAGGACGACATGGCGTATTTCGAGAAGTTCGCGAAATTCGTCTCGGACGGGCTCAACACCGCCGGCTACGTCTACTGTCCCGGTGACATGATGGCGACCAATCCGCGCTGGTGCCAGCCGCGCAGGAAGTGGCGGCGCTATTTCCAGGGCTGGATCGACCAGCCCAGCCCCGAGGCGCAGATGCTCGCCTCGGTCATGTTCGACCTGCGCCCGATCGGCGGCCAGCCCGCGCTCTTCCGCGACCTGCAGGCCGAGACGCTGGAAGCCGCCTCGAAGAACTCGATCTTCGTCGCCCACATGATCTCGAACTCGCTCAAGCACCAGCCGCCGCTGGGCCTCTTGCGCGGTTTCGCCACGATCCGCTCGGGCGAGTACAAGAACCATATCGACATGAAGCTCGGCGGCGTCGTGCCGGTCGCCGACCTCGCCCGCGTCTACGCGCTGAAGGGGCGGCTGACGCCGGTCAACACCCGCGCCCGGCTCCTGGCCGCCGAACATGCCGGGGTGATCTCGGTCTCCGGCGCGCGCGACCTGATCGAGGCCTACGACCTGATCGCCCGGCTGCGGCTTGAGAACCAGGCCGCCCTGGTCCGCGCCGGGCGCAAGCCGGACAACTTCCTCGCGCCCTCGGATCTGAGCGATTTCGAACGCAGCCACCTGCGCGACGCCTTCGTCGTCGTGCGCACGATGCAGTCGGCGGTCGGCCATCGCAGCGGCACGCTGGGCTAGGGGGCAGGCATGGTCTTCGAACTGATCGGGGCGCTGTCGGCAGGGCTTGGCCTGATGGGGGTCCTGATGCTTTTCTGGCGCATCCTGCGCCGGGGCAAGCTGCCGGGCTGGGCCTATCCGGCCTCGGTCGCCGCGGGGATGTTCGCCTTCTCGGTCTGGGCCGAATACACCTGGGCCGATCGCGCCGTCGGGGCGCAGCCGCAATTGCGGCTGGCCGACACCACAGCCGATCCCTCGCCGCTGCGCCCGCTGAGCTATGTCCGCACGCCGGTGAACCGGCTCCAGGCGATCGACCTCTCGCGCACCTTCATCCATCCCGACCACCCGGCGATGGTGCGCACGCTGGTCGTGTCGATGGCGCGCTGGGAGCCGGTGCGCGCGGTCGAGGTGGTGGTCGATTGCGAGGCCGCGGCGCTGGCCCCGGTCGGCGAGGGAATCGAGATCGGGGCCGACGGCTCGCTGGAGGGGGCGGACTGGCGGCCGATGGCAAGGAACGACAGGTTGCTGCGCACCGTCTGCGAAGCAGGGGAGGAGATCAGGAATGCCAGAGGGCCGGGAACATAAGCGCATCCTGGTGGTCGAGGACGAGGACAACATCGCCATCGCGCTCGACTACCTGATTTCGCGCGAGGGCTACGAACACACGCGCATCAATACCGGCGCGGGCGCGGTCGACATGATCCGCCAGATGCGGCCGGACCTCGTGCTTCTCGATGTCATGCTGCCCGAGGTGTCGGGCTACGAGATCTGCCAGAACGTCCGCCAGGACCCGGAACTCGGCGCGGTCAAGATCCTGATGATGACCGCGCGCGGCTCGGCGATGGAGCGGCGCAAGGGGCTCGCGATGGGCGCCGACGGCTTCATCTCGAAACCCTTCGAACTGAAGGAGTTGCGCGCCGAAGTTCGCAGGATACTCGCAGGCGAGCCGGCGCCGGACCTCGAATCCGCATCGAACGGGAAACCCACGGAATGATCGAACGCCTGAGCCTCAGGCTTCGCATCCTGCTCTTTTTCGCGGCGATGGCGGGAGGCGTGGCGCTGGCCATCGGCCTCGGCCTCTGGGCGGCGCTGGCGCGGGTCGAGGCGCCGGGCTTCGCGCCGGTCGCGGTGCAGGCCGGGCTGATCGCGGGCTTCCTTTCGGTCGGGCTGATCACCTGGATCTGGTATCTCTTCGACGCCAATGTCGCCCGCGCCATCGACCGGCTGTCCAGCGCCATCCGCGCCCGCGCCCATGCCGGGATCGACGACGGGCTCGCCCGCGAGGCGGAGGCGGCGCGCTATCTCGGCGATCTGGCGCCGGCGGCCGAGGCGGTGACGCAGGAACTCGCCCGCACCCGCAGCGCTCTCGTCGAGGCCATCCAGCGCGAGACCACCCGCCTCGCGGCCGAGAAATCCCGGCTCGAGACGCTGCTCGCCGACGTGCCGGTCGCGGTCCTGCTCTGCACCGCCGAGCATCAGCTCGTCTTCTACAACGGCCCGGCGGTCGACATCCTCGGCTCGGGCCATGCGCCGGGGCTCGACCGCAATCTCCTCGACTACCTGCGCGAAGGGCCGATCCGCCACGCCTATCAGCGCCTTTCGGATACCGGCGATTCCGACACCGCCTCGGACCTGCTCTGCGCCACCGTCACCGGCGGGCGGATCCTCGCCGGACGGATGCGCGTGCTGCGCCGGCGCGAGGATGGGGCCGCGCCCGGCTACGTCCTGACGCTGCGCGACGTGACCGCCGATCTCGCCGCGCATCGCAACCGCGACGCGCTCCTGGCCGAGACCTTCGACCGGGTCCGGCGCCCGGCGGCGAACCTGCAGACGGTGATCGGCGTGATGTCCGAGCTCGATGCCGACGCGACCGACGACCTGCGTCGGGCGATGCTCGACGAGGTGCAGACGCTCACCCAGGCGATCACCGAACTCGGCGCGCGCTACGACGCCACCCAGGCCGACTGGCGGCCGCTGCCGCAGACCCGCTCGGCCGACCTGATGGACAGCCTCAAGGCCCGGTTCGAGGCCGAGAATCTGCGTCTCGACTGCGAGGGGCCCGAGCTGATCGTCGCCCTCGACGGCTTCGAGGTCGTCGCGCTCTTCGGCTGGCTCGGCCGACGCCTTGCCGACGAGGGGCATGCGACGGCCTTCCGCCTGGCGCTGATCGAGGAGGACGGTCCCGGCGCGCTCCTGCGCCTCGACTGGGAGGGCACGCCGCTGCCCGTCGGCCGCTTCGATGCCTGGCTGACCGAGACGATGGACGAGGCGATGGGCGAACTGACCGGCCGCACCGTCCTGCAGGCGCACGGGACCGAGGCCTGGACCGAAAGCCCGGGCCCCGGGCAGGGCGCGATCTGCATGCCGATCCGCGGCGCGCGCCGCGCCGGGCGCCGTCCGCCGCCGATCGTGCGCAAGGTGGTCTACGATTTCGACCTTCTGTCGAAGGCGCGCAGCGCCGCCATCGCCGAATCGCGGATCGAGGACCTGACCTATGTCGTCTTCGATACCGAGACCACGGGCCTGTCGCCGGCCTCGGACGAGATCGTGCAGATCGCCGCGGTGCGCGTCGTCAATGGCCGCCGCATCGAGACCGAGGTCTTCGACACGCTGGTCGATCCCGGCCGGCCGATCCCGCCGGGCTCGACCGAGGTGCACGGAATCACCGACCAGATGGTCCGCGGCGCGCCCACCATCGCCGAGGTCGGCCGGCAGTTCCACGCCTTCGCCCGCGGCGCGGTGCTGATCGCGCACAACGCGCCGTTCGACATGGAATTCCTGCGCCGGCACGAGGCCGGGATCGGGGCGAGCTTCGACAACCCGGTGCTCGACACGGTGCTCCTGTCGGCGGTGGTCTTCGGCCAGCTCGAGCAGCACTCGCTCGACGCGCTGACCGCGCGGCTGGGCATCACCATCCCCGACGAGGCGCGCCATACGGCCATCGGCGACACGATCGCGACGGCAGATGCCTTCCTCAAGCTCGTGCCGATGCTGCGTGCCCGCGGGCTGACGACCTTCGGCGAGGTGCTTGGCGAGGTGCGCCGGCACGGCAGGCTGCAGAAGGACGTGAATCCGATCCAGGCTCAACCGGCAAAGGGGTCGGCCGGATAGCACACGCCGGTCAGGCAGAGCCCCTGCGGCGGCGCGACCGGCCCGCAGGCGGCGCGGTCGCGCGCGGCCAGCGCCTCGGCGACGCGTTCGGGCGGCCAGGCCCCGGCGCCGACGCGCTCGAGCGTGCCGACGATCGAGCGCACCTGGTTGTGCAGGAAGGACCGCGCCCGCAGCTGGAAGCGGAACTCGGTGCCGCTCGCGCGCGGGACCGCCTCGACCGTGATCTCGTCGAGCGTCTTGACCGGCGAGGCCGCCTGGCAGAGGGTCGCGCGAAAGGTGGTGAAGTCGTGCCGGCCGATCAGCGCGCGCGCGGCCTCCTGCATCGGGGCGAGGTCGATCGGGTGGCGGATGTGCCAGACCAGCCCCGCCTCCATCACCGGCGGCGCGCGGCGGCACAGCACACGGTAGAGATAGCGCCGTTCGACCGCACCGAAACGGGCGTGGAAGTCCGCCGCGACCCGCGCACAGGCAGTAACCGCCACCGGCTCGGGCCGCAGGTGATGGTTGAGCGCCTCGGTGAGGCGGAACGGGTCCCAGTCGCGGGCGAGATCGGCATGCGCGACCTGCCCCGTCGCGTGCACGCCGGTATCGGTGCGCCCGGCGCCGGTGACCGTGGGCGCCGCTCGGTCGAGCCGGGCAAGCGCGGCCTCGAACGCGGCCTGCACCGAGGGCTGGCCCGCCTGGCGCTGCCAGCCGTGGAACGGGGCGCCATGGTACTCGATCCGGAAGGCGAAGCGGGGCATGGCGGCGCCTTAGCGCGAAAGCCGGGGCGCGTCCATCGCGGGCGTCGCGCCTGCCCCGGACGCGCTCCGCGCCACGCCCACCCACCCGCCCCGTGGCGCGGGCGCGGATCCGGGAGCGATCCTTGCCGGAAGATCACCGCAGCGCGCGCATCTGCCATACGCCTGCCAGACGCTGTCTGGCAGCGATTTCCGGTCATCCGCCGGCGGCAAGGATCGCCCGAAGCCCGGCGCGATAGTCCGGGTGGCGCAGCGTCACGCCGAGCTCCGGTCCCACCCGCAGCGACCGCGTGCGCTTGTTCTCGCCATAGAAGCTGCGCGCCATCTCGCTCAGCTCGGCCGCCTCGAACGGCACCGGTGCCGGGCAGGGCAGGCCGGCCAGATCGGCGGCGAACGCCACCACATCCTGCGGCGGGGCCGGCTCGTCATCGCACAGGTTGAAGGGCCCCGTGGCCTCCTGCCCGGCCGCGGCGGCGACGATGCGGCCCAGATCCTCGACATGGATGCGGCTGAAGACCTGCCCCGGCTTCACGATCCGGTGCGCGCTGCCGCGGCGCAACTGGTCGAAGGCCGAGCGCCCGGGCCCGTAGATCCCGGCGATGCGCAGCACCGCGACCGCGACACCGGCCGACGCGCCGAGCGCCTGCCATTCCCCTTCCGCTTCCAGCCGCGCCCGCCCCCGCGCGCTGCCCGGCGCCGGCGGCGTCGTCTCGTCGACCCAGCCACCGCCGGCATCGCCATAGACGCTGGTCGCCGAGAGATAGCCGATCCAGCGCAGCCGCCCGGCCTCGGCGATCCGCGGCGCAAGCGCCCGCGCGACCGGATCGCCGTCCCGGTCCGGCGGGACCGAACTGATCAGGTGCGTGGCCTGCCCCAGCGCCGCGACCAGCGCCCCGTCCGCCTCGCCCGGCGTCCAGATCACCGGCTCGCGTCCCACCCGCGCCAGCCCGTCCACCCGCTCCGGCGACCGTGTCGTCGCGAGGACCCGCCAGCCTTCCCCCAGCGCGCGCGCCGCGCTTTCCGCCGCGAAGCCGTGCCCGATGCTCAGAAGAACCCGCTCCATCCGCCCAATATGCGCGCCCCCGACGCCGCGGCAAGACCGGCCCGGCCTTTAACTCGGCCCCGCGCGACCCTATTGTGCGCCCATCGTCACGCGGAGGGGACATGGTTCTCGGCACCCTCGCCGACCGTCTGGGCCAGTCGATCGAGACGGTCTCGGCCACCGTGTCCGAGGCCTTCTTCGAGCCCGTCCTGCGGCTGGGCGTCACCGGTCTCAGCCGGGCGGGCAAGACGGTCTTCATCACCGCGCTGGTCAACAACCTGCTCGAGCCCGGCCGCATGAGCCAGATGCGCGCCGTGCGCGAAGGCCGGATCGAGGGCGCCTATCTTCAGCCGCAGCCCGACCTGACGCTGCCGCGCTTCGACTACGAAGGGCACCTGGCGGCGCTGACCGCCCCCGCGCCGCGCTGGCCCGAGGGCACGCGGGCGATCTCCGAGTTGCGGCTTTCCTTCCGCCTCGCGCCCTCGGGGCTGCTGGGCCCGCTGACCGGGCCGGGCCGGCTGCATCTCGACATCGTCGACTATCCCGGCGAGTGGCTCCTCGATCTGGGGCTGATGGACAAGTCCTATGCCGGCTGGTCGCAGGCGACGCTCGACCGTCTCGCCGCCCGGCCGCAAGCGCAGGACTTCCTGCGCGCCGCCGCCGCCACCGATCCCGCCGCGCCGCACGACGAGGCGACCGCGCAGGCGCTGACCCGCGCCTATACCGAGGGGCTCGCCGCCGCGCGCGCCGCCGGCTGGGCCGACTGCAGCCCCGGCCGGTTCCTCCTTCCGGGCGATCTGGCCGGCTCGCCGGTCCTCACCTTCGTGCCGCTGCCGCGCCCGGAAGCCGCCCGCCGCG
>SLPP01000202.1 GCA_007131945.1 Paracoccaceae bacterium
GGCGAGAGCGCGCGCTTCCTCGACCGCCGCCATGCCGGGCGCAACCCCGACAGCGTCAGCCACATCCCGCAGGGGGCGGAGGTCACGCGCGCGGCTTTCGCCATCCACAAGCGGCTGATGCACCTTGCCTTCCAGATGCCGGAGCCGCTCTTGGCCGAGATCTCCGATCACTGGCGCCGGGCCGAGGCGGTGCTGGCGCGCGAGTTGCCGGACGTGCTGCGCAGCGCCGAGATCCTGCTCGATGCCGGCGAGTCGCGTCTGGCCGCGCGCCTCCTCACCGTGCAGGCGCATGGCTGGCTCGCCGCGCTTCTGGCCGAGGCCGAGACGCTTGCCGACGCCGCCGAGATCCGGCTGCGCAATCGCGGCGCGCCGAACATGACCCGCGAGCCGATGCGCCCGGACCAGATCTGGTAGGGGCAGGCGCCGCCGGGTGCCGCCGGTGCCTGCAAAGGGGATCGAGCGGAAGCCGTATCGACGGCCCTGCGGTCCGACCCGCCGGTCATCGGGCGATAACGCTGCGCTAACGGACCGTCGTGAAGCTGCCGGCGTTCAGGAAGGACCAGTGTGTGCCGGTGCCTCGCAAGCCCGGCCCTTGCGAGGTACTGGACCGGGCGGGACGGGGTTTCTGGCGGTTCCCCGTCCCGCCCGACAGACGCGCCGTGCCGCCGCCGCGTCAGGCTTCCGGCGTTGCACGAGTCCGCCGCAGCCCCGAGACGAGGCTCCAGCACAGCAGCGCCGCGGCGAGGCCGAGGAAGGCCGCGCTGATCGGCCGTTCGAGAAAGATCATCGGATCCCCGCGCGAGACGGTCATCGCGCGGCGCAGGTACTGCTCCAGGAGCGGGCCGAGGATGAAGCCCAAGAGCAGCGGCGCCGGCTCGAAGCGCAGAAGCCGCATCCCGTATCCCAACCCGCCGAAGACCAGCACCAGCCAGATGTCGAAGACCGAGTTGCGGATCGAGAAGACGCCGATGCAGATGAAGACGAGGATTGCCGGGTAGAGCAGCCGGTAGGGGATGCGCAGGATCGAGATCCAGAGACCGATCAGCGGCAGGTTCAGGATCAGGAGCATCAGGTTGCCCAGCACGAAGCTGGCGACCAGCCCCCAGAAGAGCGTCGGCTGCTGCTCGATCAGCCCCGGGCCGGGGATGATGCCGTGGATGATCAGCGCCCCCAGCATCAGCGCCAGCACCGCGTCTCCCGGCACGCCCAGGGTCAGCGTCGGGATGAAGGCGGTCTGCGCGGCGGCGTTGTTCGCCGCCTCGGGCGCCGAGATCCCCTCGATCGCGCCCTTCCCGAAACGCGACGGGTCGCGGGCGATCCGCTTCTCGACGGCGTAGGAGACGAAGGAGGCGATCGACGATCCCGTCCCCGGCAGTGCGCCGAAGCCCGCGCCGATCCCCGAACCGCGCAGCATCGCCGGCGCCGAGGCGCGCCAGTCGGCGCGGCTCGGGATCATCTCGCGCCAGCGCGGGCGGCGGGCGGCGGGCGCGCCGCCGCGGGCGGCATTGGCGATCACCTCCGAGACGCCGAAGAGACCCATCGCCATCGCCACGAGCCCGATCCCGTCGACCAGTTCCGGTCGGCCGAAGACGAAGCGGAAGCTGCCGGTCTGCAGGTCGGTGCCGACCGTGCCCAGCGTCAGGCCGGCGACCACCATGATCAGCCCGCGCAGGGGCGAGCCCTGGGTGAGCAGCGCCGCCGCCATCAGCCCCAGCACCATCAGCGCGAAGTATTCCGGCGCCTGGAAGGCCATCGCGGCGCGGGCAAGGAGCGGCGCGAAACCGGCCAGCAGCAGCACGCCGAGGACCGAGCCGGCGAAGGAGGCGATCGTGGTGACGAAGAGCGCCACGCCCGCGCGGCCCTGCTGCGCCATCGGATAGCCGTCGAGCGTGACGACGGCCGCCTGCGGCGTGCCCGGCAGGCGCAGCAGGATCGAGGCGGTGGAACCGCCGTATTGCGCGCCGTAATAGATCCCGGCGAGCATGATCAACGCCTCGGTCGGCGGCACGTGATAGGTGACCGGCAACAGCATGGCGATCGCCGCCATCGCGCCGATCCCCGGCAGGACCCCGATCAGCGTGCCGAGGGTCACGCCGAGAAAGCAGAAGAGGAGCGCCGCGGGCGAGAGCGCGGTCTGGAAGCCGAGCGCGAGATTGCCGACGAGGTCCATCAGAGGCGGAATGCGGGCAGGGGAAGGCCGAGGCCCATCCGGAAGATCGCCCAGGCGAGCGCGGCGAGCACCACCGCCAGAACGACCGCGCCCAACGGGCGCATCTGCCCCGACCCCTGCGCGGCGATGACGACGAGTCCCGCCACCGCCGGCACCAGCCCAGCCCGCGGCAGCAGGAGCGCGAAGGCGGCGAGCCCGGCCAGGACCGCGACGAGCGCCCGCGGGTCGGCGCGCTCGTCGTCGCCGCGCGGCGCCTCGCGGCCCCCGAGGCTCGCCAGGGCGAGCGCCGTGCCCAGCACCGCCATCAGCCCGCCCAGCAGCACCGGGAAGTAACCCGGCCCCATCCGCCGCGCGGTGCCGAGCGGGTATCCCGAGGCCTCGGTCATGACCCAGAGCCCGATGGCGAGCGCGAGCGCCCCGCCGATCACGCCCGGGCGGGCGAGGCGCCGCGCAAGCGACGCCCCGCCCGATCCGTCACTCATGCAGGAGCCCGGCCGCCTCGAGCACCGAGCGCCAGCGCGGCGTCTCCTCGATGATGCGCGCCTCGAACTCGGCCGGCGTCATCTGCACCGGCTGGAAGCCGAGCGCGGCAATCCGCTCCTGCATCCCGGGATCGGCCAGAAGCTCGGCGAGCGCATCGTGGAGCGTCTCGACCACCGCGTCGGGCGTCCCGCCGGTGGTGACCAGCGCGTTCCACGCCTCGGCCTGCACGTCGGCAAGGCCCAGTTCGGCGAAGGTCGGCACGTCGGCCACCACGTCCATCCGCTCGCCCGAAGTCTGCGCGAGCAGCCGCAGCGTGCCCTCCGCGGCATGGCTGAGCACCGCCAGCGGCGGCATCGTCGCCATCTGCGCCTCGCCGCCGATCACTGCCGCCACCGCCTCGGGCGAGGAAGTGTAGGGGATGTGCTCGATCTCGGTGCCGCTGGCCAGCGCCACCATTTCCATCGCCAGATGCGAGATCGAGCCGACGCCGATCGAGGCGTAGTTGTAGGCGCCGGGATCGGCGCGCAGCATCTCGAGCAGTTCGTCCAGCGTCTCGACGCCGAGTTCGGCATTGACGGCCAGCACGCTCGGCTGCGTGCCCAGCATGGTGATCGGGCGGATGTCGGTCCCGGGATCGTACATCAACTCCATCCGCATCGGGTTCACGATCAGCGGTCCGGGAATGGTGACGCCCAGCGTGTAGCCGTCGGCCTCGGCCTGCGCGACGGCGTCGAGGCCGATATTGCCGCCGGCGCCGGGGCGGTTGTCGACGACGAAGGGCTGGCCCAGCTTCTCCTGCAACCCGTCGGCGACGAGCCGGGCCAGAAGGTCGGGCGTCGAGCCCGCGCCGAAGCCGACGACGACGGTGACGGTGCGCGAGGGCCAGTCCTCGGCCAGCGCCGGGCCGGTGGCGAGCAGCGCCGCCGCGGCCAGTGCCGCAAGTCTCTTCATCTTCTCCTCCCTGGTTGCGGGACCGCTGCGCGCCCCCGGAGGCGCGACGATAGACCCGCGCGACGCGCGTTGACAAGGAAGGACCGCGGATCGCGCGCGGGCGCGCCTCAGGCGAAGGGCGCGACCTTCTCGACCGGCGTGCTGGCGACCGCGAGCGCCTCGCGCAGGTCGACCGTACGGCGGAAGATCGCCCGCCCGACGACGACACCGGCGACGTTGTAGACGTATTTCAGCCGGCTGATGTCGTCGAGCGTGCGCACCATGCCGCTGGCGATGACCGGCTTGCGGGTCCTGTCGGCGAGGCCCGTGACCAGCGCCAGCACCGCCTCGGTATCGCCGACATAGGCGTCGATATCGGTGATCTGGATCGCCGAGAGCGGCGCCTCCTCGAAGGCGGCGATGAAGTCCTCGGGCGCGAAGGCCGAGCTCTCGCGCCAGCCATGGCTCATCACCCGGCCCCGGAAGACATCGACCGCCAGGACCACCGCGTCGGGATGGAAGCGCGCGGTCTCCATCACCTCGGCGGGGTTGATCACCGCGCTGGTGCCGAAGACGACCCGCGCCGCGCCGGCATCGAGCCAGTCCTCGGCGCGCTCGCGGGTGCGGATGCCGCCGGCGACGACGACGTTGATCGGGGTTTCGCGAATGATCCGCGCGACCATGTCGCGGCTCGTCTCGCGCCCGGCGACGGCGTCGAAATCGATCACCTGCATCCATTCCGCGCCCGCCTCGGCGAAGGCATGCGCCTTCTCCAGCGGATCGACATGCCAGATCTCGGGTTCGTCCAGCCGCCCGCGATGGAGCGAGACGCAGCGACGATTCTGCAGCTGGATCGTGGGATAGAGGATCATCGGGCGAATCCTTCTGCGCAAGCCGGTTGATGCGGCGCAGAATAGGCCCGTTGCGCGCCGGCCCTGCGCTGCTGCCGACGCCCCAGCGCGCGGAAACGACGCCTGCGCCGCCGGGGCCTTGGCGCGGGCGGCGTTTGGCGTCATGGTGCCGGGCCGGAAAGCGGCGGAAGGGCGGGGCGGGGCGATGCGCTGGCAGGATCCGACGGCGGGGCCGGGGCAGGCGGTGGGCCTGCTCGGCGGCTCGTTCGACCCGCCGCATGGCGGGCACGCGCATCTGACGCGCGAGGCGCTCAAGCGGCTCGCGCTCGACCGGGTCTGGTGGCTGGTCAGCCCCGCCAACCCGCTGAAGTCGGCAGCCCCGGCGCCAATGCCGGCCAGGCTCGCCGCCTGCCGGCGCGTCATCGACCATCCGCGCGTCGCGGTGACCGACATCGAGACCCGTCTCGGCACCCGCGTTTCCGTCGAAACGCTGCGCGCGCTGCGCCTTCGCTACCCGCATCTGCGCTTCGTCTGGCTGATGGGCGCGGACAACCTCGCCGGCTTCCACCGCTGGGAGCGCTGGCACGAGATCATGGCGATGGTGCCGGTGGCGGTGCTGGCCCGGCCCGGCCAGCGGATGCCGGCGCTGACCGCGCGCGCCGCGCGCCAGTATGCCCGCTACCGCCTGCCGGCATCGGCGGCGGCAAACCTCGCCCGCGCGCCGACCCCGGCCTGGGTCTATCTCGACATGCCGATGCGCCGCGATTCCTCGACCGCCCTGCGCCGCGCCGGCGACTGGCGCTGGGGCGAACATCTTTCCTGAACCGCCGGCGCGCTCAACCTCAGGTTTTTCTTGCCTCTGCCCCCGGCTTCGCCGATGATCCGGTAAAGGGCCAGAACGGGGACAGAATGTCCGGTGATTGCAAGCCACTGACCGAGTTGCCGCCGCGCGGGATCGACCGCCGCAGGCTGCTCGCCGGGCTCGCCGGCGGGCTTGCTCTCGGCGCCGCGGGACCGGTCGCGGCGCTGGCGCCCGAGCGCGCGCCA
>SLPP01000152.1 GCA_007131945.1 Paracoccaceae bacterium
AGCATCCTGCACAGCCCCTCGGCCATGTAGAGGTCCGAGGGGAAGTTGCCGGTATCGGACAGGATCACCCGCCGGTCCGGCCGCATCTCCACGGCCGAGGCCAGCGCCTGGAAGACCTTGATCGAGAGCGTGTCGCCCATCACCACATGGCCAGCCTCGGCGCCGATCAGCCGCGCGATCCGGTCGCCGATCCGCGCCGGCATCTCCATCCACGCCGCCCGGTTCCAGCCGGTGATCAGCATCTGCCCCCATTCGTCGGTGACGGTGCGCGCCAGCCGTTCGTTGACGGCGCGGGGCAGCGGACCCAGCGAATTGCCGTCGAGATAGACGACGCCCTCGGGCAGGTCGAAAAGCGCGCGGGTGCGGGCGAAATCGGTTGGCATGGCGGACTCGCTTTCGGGAACGGTGGCAGGATAGCGTCGGAAGGCAATTATTTCAAGCTTGAATTATCCATGCTGTGCTCACAGCCAGTCGCGCAGGATCGGGATCAGCGGCAGATCGGCGGGCGGCATCGGGTAGTCGCGCAGATCGGCCGGGCGGACCCAGCGCAGGGCCTGGCCCTCGCGCGACTGCGGCATGCCCTGCCATTTGCGGCAGGCAAAAAGCGGCATCAGCAGGTGGAAGTCGGGGTAGGCGTGGCTGGCGAAGGTCAGCGGCGCAAGGCAGGATTCCCATGTGTCGATGCCCAGTTCCTCGTGCAGTTCGCGAATGAGCGCCGCCTCGGGCGTCTCGCCGGGCTCGACCTTGCCGCCGGGAAACTCCCACAGCCCGGCCATCGACTTGCCCTCGGGCCGCTGCGCCAGCAGCACGCGGCCATCGGCGTCGATCAGCGCCACGGCGGCAACCAGCACGACCTTCACGCCGGGCACCGCGCGCTCGGGCACCGTCCCGCGCGCCTCAGGAGCGGTAGTCGGCATTGATCTCGACATAGCGATGCGTCAGGTCGCAGGTCCAGACGGTGGCGCGACCGTTGCCGAGGCCGAGATCGACGCCGATCTGCAGCTCCGGCTGCTTCATGTAGGCCGCGCCCGCCGCCTCGGCATAGCCGGGATCGACCGTGCCGTCACGCGCGACCGAGATGTCGCCGAAGCGGATCGCGAGCCGGTCGCGGTCGGCCGCGGCGCCGGACTTGCCAACCGCCATGACGATGCGGCCCCAGTTCGGATCCTCGCCGGCGATGGCGGTCTTGACCAGTGGCGAATTGGCGATGGCCAGCGCGCAGCGTTTCGCATCCGCCGCATCCGCCGCCCCGGTCACCGCGATCTCGACGAATTTCGTCGCCCCCTCGCCGTCGCGCACGACCTGGTGGGCGAGGTCCAGCATCACCCCGTGCAACGCCTTCGCAAAGGCCTTCGCCCCGGCCGAGCGCATGTCGGTCAGCCGCGCCCCGCCCTGCCCGGTCGCCGCCAGAAGCAGCGTGTCCGAGGTCGAGGTGTCGCTGTCCACCGTGATGCAGTTGAAGGTCCGGTCGGTCAGGCGGCGGAGCATCGACTGCAGCGGCTTCTGCGCGATCGCCGCATCGGTGAAGATATAGACCAGCATCGTCGCCATGTCGGGCGCGATCATGCCCGAGCCCTTGGCGATGCCGGCGATGCGCACCGGCTTTCCGTCGACCTCGATCTCGGCGGCGGCGCCCTTGGGGAAGGTGTCGGTGGTCATGATCGCGCGCGCGGCCTGCGGCAGCGCCCCGGGCGACAGGCCGGCGATCAGCTCGTCGAGCTTCGCCGCGATGCGCGCCTGCGGCAAGGGCTCGCCGATCACCCCGGTCGAGGCGGTGAAGACGCGCGCCGGCGGCAGGCCGAGCTTCGCGGCGAGCCCCTCGCAGAGCGCCGCGACCGCGTCGGCGCCACGGGCGCCGGTGAAGGCGTTGGAATTGCCCGAATTGACCAGGATCGCCGCGCCGGTATCGGCCCCCGCGGCGGCGATCTTCGCCTCGCAGTCGCGCACCGCCGCCGAGCGGGTCTGCGAGCGGGTGAAGGTGCCGGCGACCGTCGTGCCCGGCGCCAGCCGCGCCAGCATCACGTCGAGCCGGTCGGGATAGCGCACCCCGGCGGCGACCGCGGCGAACTCGGCCCCGGCGATCACCGGCAGGTCGGGAAAGGCGGCGGGCGCCAGCGGCGAGACGCGCGGCGCCTCGGCGCGCGAGGTCGCGGCCTCGAGCCGGCTGCGCAGCGTCTTCGCCTCGGCCTTCCATTTCTTCGCCTTGGCCTTGTGCTTGTTCGCCATCGTTGCCCCCACGCATCGAAAGGCCCGCCCCCGGACGGGAGCGGGCCCTGCCTGTTTACGCGCGGCGCGGTCAGTCGTCCAGAAGGTCGCTGCGGCCGAGGATCGCGGGGTCCATGTCGCCGGCGAGGTTCTCGATCGCGGCGGCGGCGCGCAGCTCCTCGACGAGGCCGCGGGCGGCCTCGCGCTGGATATGGTCGGCGAGATCGTCGCGCACCTCCTCGAGCGGCGGCACCTGCGCGTCGCGCCGGTCGAGCAGCTTCACCACGTGCCAGCCGAACTGCGTCTCGACCGGACCCGAGACCTCGCCGGGCTCCAGCGCCATCACCGCCGCCTCGAAGGGCTCGATCATCACGCCCTCGCCGAACCAGCCCAGATCGCCGCCGGCCTGGGCCGAGCCGTCAACGGAGTGGTCGCGCGCCACATCGGCGAAGTCGCGCCCGGCCTCGAGCTCGGCGATCACCTCCTCGATCTCGGCCTCGCTGCGCACCAGGATATGGGCGGCATTGTACTCGGTCTCCGGCTCGCCCTCGGCGAATTCGGCTGCGAAGGCCTCGTAGGCGGCGGCGATCGCCGTGTCGCTCAGCGCCGCCTCGGCGGCCTCGGTCAGCGCGGCATTGGCGGTGAAGTTGCGCACCTCGTTCTCCAGCATGCTGCGCTGGCGCAGGTTCAGCTCGCCCGCCTTGTGCTGGTAGAGGAGCTCCTGCTCGATCAGCTGCTCGACGATGGCCGGAAACAGCGACTCGTCGGGCACCTGGCGGAACTGCGGCGGCAGCTGCTCGCGCAGCGCCAGCGCATGGGCGAGCGTGATCTCGGCCGTGCCGACGCGGGCGAGCACGGTGTCGGCCGCGGGTTCCTGCGCCTTGGCCGGCAGGGCCAGCGCGAGACCCAGCAGCGCGGCGGTGATGAAACGCGACTGTCTGCGCATCCTATCCCTCCTCTGCGCGCCCTTCCCGGGCGCGTGCAATTGACTCCCAGGGGGCCCGCCCTTACATCGCTGGCTGACTTTCGGCTGGCGGTCGACCCGGTTCGCCCCGCTTGTAGGCGCCCGCCCGCCAGCCCACAACCCCCGGAACGTGGTTGAGACGTTCATGCGATTGCGAGCGGAGAAGCGATGTTGGGCCTTGGCACCCTGAGCCGGAAGATCTTCGGCACCCCGAACGACCGGAAGGTCAAGGTGGTGCGCCCCCTGGTCGAGAAGATCAACGCGCTCGAGCCCGAATTCCAGGCGCTGGACGATGCCGGGCTGGTCGCGAGGACCGAGGAGCTGAGGAAACGCCATGCCGAGGGCGAGAGCCTCGAGGCGCTCCTGCCCGAGGCCTTCGCCAACTGCCGCGAGGCGGCGCGCCGGGCGCTGGGGCTGCGCGCCTTCGACGTGCAGCTGATCGGCGGGATCTTCCTGCACCAGGGCAACATCGCCGAGATGAAGACCGGCGAGGGCAAGACGCTGGTCGCCACCTTCCCGGCCTATCTCAACGCGCTGACCGGCCGCGGCGTGCACATCGTCACGGTCAACGACTACCTCGCCAAGCGCGACGCGGGCTGGATGGGCAAGGTCTATGCCAAGCTCGGCATGTCGGTGGGCGTCGTCATCCCGCATCAGCCCGACGACGAGAAGAAGGCCGCCTACGCCGCCGACATCACCTATGCCACCAACAACGAGCTCGGCTTCGACTACCTGCGCGACAACATGAAGACCGACCTCGCGCAGATGTACCAGCGCGGGCATTACTACGCCATCGTCGACGAGGTCGACTCGATCCTGATCGACGAGGCGCGCACGCCGCTGATCATCTCGGGCATGTCGCAGGACCGCTCGGACCTCTACATCAAGGTCGACAAGCTTATGCCGCTGCTCCAGCCCGAGCACTACACGCTCGACGAGAAGCAGCGCATCTGCAACTACACCGAGGAAGGCAACGAGTTCATCGAGGACGCGCTGCAGGAGGCGGGGCTGCTGCCGCCGGGCCGCTCGCTCTACGACCCTGAATCGACGACGCTAGTGCATCACGTCAACCAGGCGCTGCGCGCGCACAAGATGCTGTTCAAGGACCAGCACTACATCGTGCGCGACGACCAGATCGTGCTGATCGACGAATTCACCGGCCGGATGATGATCGGCCGGCGCCTTTCGGACGGGCTGCACCAGGCGGTCGAGGCGAAGGAGGGCGTGCAGATCCAGCCCGAGAACGTCACCATGGCCTCGGTCACCTTCCAGAACTACTTCCGCCTCTACGAGAAGCTCGCCGGCATGACCGGCACCGCGGCGACCGAGGCCGACGAGTTCAAGGAGATCTACGACCTCGGCGTGATCGAGATCCCGACCAACATGCCGATCGCCCGGGTCGACGAGCACGACCAGGTGTTCCGCACCGCGCGCGAGAAGTTCGACGGCATCATGGAGGCGATCCGCGAGGCGCATGGCCGCGGCCAGCCGATCCTCGTCGGCACCACCTCGATCGAGAAGTCCGAGGAGCTTTCGGCGATGCTGACCAGGGCCGGCATCCCGCACAACGTCCTCAACGCCCGCCAGCACGAGAAGGAGGCGCAGATCGTCGCCGATGCCGGGCGCTTGGGCGCGGTGACCATCGCCACCAACATGGCCGGGCGCGGTACCGACATCCAGCTCGGCGGCAATGTCGAGATGCAGGTGCTGCAGGCGCTGGCCGAGAACCCCGAGGCCGATCCCGCCGAGATCCGTGCCAGGATCGAGGCCGAGCATGCCGAGGAGCGGGCGAAGGTGCTGGAGGCCGGCGGGCTCTTCGTGCTGGCGACCGAACGCCACGAGAGCCGGCGGATCGACAACCAGCTGCGCGGCCGCTCGGGCCGGCAGGGCGATCCCGGGCGCTCGGCCTTCTTCCTCAGCCTCGAGGACGACCTGATGCGCATCTTCGGCTCGGAACGGCTGGAGAAGGTGCTCTCGACGCTGGGCATGAAGGAGGGCGAGGCGATCGTCCATCCCTGGGTCAACAAGTCGCTGGAAAAGGCGCAGGGCAAGGTCGAGGCGCGCAACTTCGACATCCGCAAGACGCTCCTGAAGTTCGACAACGTGATGAACGACCAGCGCCGGGTGATCTTCGAGCAACGTCTCGACATCCTCAAGGCCGACGACCTGTCGGAGACCATCGCCGACATGCGCCACTCGATGATCGAGGACATGGTCAACAAGCATCTGCCGGCCGGCTCCTATGCCGACCAGTGGGATTCCGAGGGGCTGCAGGCGGCGATCAAGGAATACCTCAACCTCGACCTGCC
>SLPP01000197.1 GCA_007131945.1 Paracoccaceae bacterium
GCCGTCCGCGAGCGTGTAGCCCGCGGGGCGGCGGGTGGCGTCGAGCTGCCAGGCGCTGCCGATGTCGACGGGTGGCGCGGTCGCACCGCCCTGCGCGAGGATCGCCCCGCGGATCGCCAGGAGGCTCACGCGATGGCTCCCGCCAGCGCACCCTGGATCACCCAGGCATCGGCCCCGCGCTTCACGAGCGCTGCGCCTGACCATTGGCCATCAAGCGCGACGGAGCCGCCCGTGACGCCGTTCAGCGCCACGCCTGGTGCCGCCGCGACCGTCGCCACCCCGGCCTGACGATTGCGCATGGCACCGATGCGCAGGCGGCGGTCCGCGGCGCCGACATCGTCTGCACCGTGACGAGCAGCCCGACACCGGTGCTGCTGGGCGACTGGCTGGAACCGGGCCAGCACCTGATCGCCGCCGGATTCATCGGCCGGGACCACCTGCGCGCCGAGATCGGCGAGGTGCTGGGCGGAACGGCGCCGGGTCGCGGCGGCGCCGGCGAGATCACGCTCTACCGCTCGCTCGGCATCGCCGCGCAGGACCTGGCCGCGGCGCATCACGTCTGCGCGGCGGGCAGGGGCCAGAAGGTCCGCTTCTGACCCTCGGCAACCGGCCGCCGACCACCCCGCAGGGAGCGGCCCGGCGCGGGCCGGAAGTTGCGTTCGGGCTGCCCAAGGGCGCGCGCATGTGCTAAACATGTTCAGGGTGTATTTCAGAGTCCACATTCATCCACAGCGTTAGAGCCTTCGCTCGGGTTGGGAAGATGACAGATTCAGGGTCGTTGCTGACGCTCATGGGGCCGATCGCCTTGCGGCGGGCGGGGATTCGCCGGCGGCTGCCCTTCGCCGGTGCCACGCGGCGGCTGTTCATGCTGCTCGCCGGACATGCCAACAGCGCGCTGCGCCGCGATCTGGCGCTCGACACGATCTGGCCAAACGAGGCGGCCGGGCGCGCCGGTTCGGCGCTCAATACCGCGGTCTGGCGGATCCGCGGCGTGCTGGCCGACCTGCCCGGCGTCGACCTCGAGGTGATCGACGACACGCTGCGCCTGGCGGTGGAACCGCCGGCCAGGATCGATGCACATGAACTCGAGGCCGCGGTCCAGTTCGCCTGTCCGCAGCACCACGGCAGCGGGCTCACCGAATCGGGGCGCGTCCGGCTGCAGGCCGCGGCGGCCGAGTGCCGCGGCGCCTTCCTCGAGGGCTGTTCGGATCACTGGGTGCTGCCGCTGCGCGAACGCTACGCGGCGCTGCACATCCAGGCGATGAGCATGCTGCTGCGCGACGCCGCGGCGCAGGGCGACTACGAGACCGCGCTGCAGCACGGTCGGCGAATCATCGAGCTCGACCCGTTCCGCGAGGGCACGCAGCGCGAGGTCATGTGGCTCTATGCGCTGAGCGGCCAGCGGGCCCGCGCCATCCGCCAGTATCGCGAGTTGCGGGACATGCTGGCGCGCGAACTCGCCATCGCGCCGATGCCCGAGACGCAGGCGCTGCTGCGCCGCATCACAGAGGCGACGCAAAGCCTCTCGCCCGATCTCGCGCATGTCCGCGGTCCGGTCTGGCCGGTCGACGACAGCGAGGTGCATGCCGGCGAGTTCGGCTCCGGCCGCGGCTGATCTTCCGACCCGTCACGCAGTCTGCCCGGCGCCCGAACGCCCGGCCGGCGCGGCCTGCGTGACCGGGGCGTGACCGGGGCGTGACGCATGCGTGATCCGGCGGCGACCGGGACACGACCCGAACCGGAGCACCCGGAAAGCGCGGCGGCGGCTGACGACATCGTCGGGGTGACCGCACCGGCGATACCGGGGAACCGCTGCGTGCCCGGCCGCTGCTCCGCGGCCGAGCGAATCGGGCCGGCGAGGCGGTAGTCTGGTGGCTGGTGCATTGCAGAAAGGTCGTTGCCATGCCCGCTCCGGTGGCGCCATTTCCGGCATCCGACGACCCCGAGGTCCGGGCCTTCGTCCTGCGTGTCCGGCGCCATGAAGCCAGCGCCCCGCAGGGCATCCTCGTCCAACTCGAGGACGTCGCCTCGGCGAAGCGCTGGAACTTCACCTCACTCGATGCCGCCGTCGCGCAGATCCGCGGCCTGCTGAAGATCATGGGCGACCCAAGGCAGTCGCCCGGAAAACCGCACTAGAGAGGGCGAACCATGGTCACTCCCACCTATCCCGGCGTCTATGTCCGCGAGGAATCGTCCGGTGCGCGCGCGGTCGCAGGCGTCGCCACCTCGATCACCGCCTTTGTCGGCATGACCCAGCGCGGGCCGCTGCTGAGCCCCGTGCGCGTCTTCGGCCTGGCCGATTTCGAGCGCAGCTTCGGCCCCGGCCAGAACGCCGGCGCGATGGCCGCGCAGGTGCGGCTGTTCTTCGACAACGGCGGCGGCGTGGCCTGGATCACGCGCATCGCCCGGGACGCCGAGCAGGCCGACATCACGGTGATGAACGAGGCCCAGACGCCGGTCCTGACCCTGACCGCGCTGGATCATGGCGTCGACGGAAACAACCTGCGCGCCGAGGTGAGCTACGATGCCACCTCGCCCGAGGAGCGCTTCGCGCTGCGCCTCTACCGGCGTCTGGTCAGCGCCACCGGCAGCGTGACCGAGGCCGATGCCGAATCCTTCGGGAATCTGTCGATGAATCCCGACGACGGAAATTTCGTCGAACGCACCCTCAACGGTACGAGCCGGCTGGTCAGCGCCGAAGCGCTGCTGCCCGACCCGATCCTGGCCGAGAGCGTGCTCTACTCCGGTCTGATCCTGCCCACCGACGCCGGCCAGGCCGCCGACACCATACGCGCGCGGATCGGCGGGCCGGGCACGGCGACCTTCCGCCTGCGCCACAACGGCGCGCCGGCGATCACCGTCAATGTCGACATTGCCGGCGGCGACGGAATCGGGGCGATCGTGGGCAACATCGCCACCGCCATGCAGACCGCGCTCGCGGCCAACGGCGTCACCCAGACGGTCACCGGCGCGCAGATCAACGCCGGCTCGCGCCGCCAGGTCACCCTGACCATGCCCGGCGCCTCGTTCGAGATCCTGCCGGGAACCGGGACCGACCTCGCCACGGCGCTGATGCTGACCACCGGCCAGGGCGCGGCCTATGTCGACCGCTGGGCGCTGAACCGGCCGGCGCCGACCGGCGTCGTCTCGATCCTGCACAACCCGGTGGGCGCCCAGAACCTGACTCGGCTTCTGAACTTCGCCGGCACCGCCAAGGCCGATGTCGCCACCTGGGAGATCGCCGATGCCAGCACCGCCGGCTCGCCGGGTGCGCAGCCCATCGTCTATCCGGCGCCCGCCGGCACGATGATCGAGGGCAACGCCTTCGTGCCGAACGCCGGCGCCGGCGACCTGTCGCAGGGCGCGATGCTGAACGTGCGCGAGAACCTCGCCGCCATCGCCGCCGCGATCAACGGCGATGCCAACCGCCGCTGGCGGGCGCGGGTGCACGGATTCCGCATCGCGCTGACGCCGGCCTTCAGCGACCTGTCGGACGCCGACCTGACTGCGGCGCTTACCACCGGCGCGACTATCGACCTCGGCGCCGGGGTACGCATCTTCAACCTCGCCTCGCGGCCGGCCAACGTCCGCGCCTACACGCTGGGCTCGAACGGCGGCGGCGTCGGCGGCGGCGTCTTCCAGAACCGCACCGGCGCCACCGACGGCGACGACGGGCTCCTGCCGGGCGAGGACGAGTACCGCGCCGCCTTCGAGGTGATGGAGCGGCGCATCGACCTGTTCAACCTCATGGTCCTACCGCGGGCGCGGGCCGGGGACGGCACCCAGACCGATGCCGCGCGCAAGCCCGCCTTCGACGCCGCCAGCGCCTTCTGCGCCACGCAGCGCGCCTTCCTGCTGGTCGATCCGCCCGCCACCGACCCGACGCAGCGCTGGACCGATGCGAGCAGCGCCGAGACCGGGGTGGACGCGCTGCGCATCGGCATCGACACGCGCAACTCGGCGGTGTTCTGGCCGCGGCTGAAGATGGCCAACGGCAGCCACCAGGACCCGGGCGGCGCCATCGCCGGGCTGATGGCGCGGATCGACGGCACCCGCGGCGTCTGGAAGGCCGCCGCCGGGGTCGAGGCGACGCTGCGCGGCGTCGCCGGCGTCGAGTATCCGATGAGCGATCCCGACAACGGCGTGATCAATCCCAAGGCGGTGAACGCGCTGCGCGCCTTTCCCGACGGCATCCTCTGCTGGGGCGCGCGCACGCTGGTCGGCTTCAACGACAGCGGCAATATCGACGACAAGTACATCCCCGTGCGCCGCACCATGCTGTTTATCGAGGAAAGCCTCTACCGCGGGCTGCGATTCGCCGTGTTCGAGCCCAACGACGAGCCGCTCTGGGCGCAGATCCGGCTGGCGGCGGGATCGTTCATGAACACGCTGTTCCGTCAGGGGGCCTTCGCCGGGCAGAAGGCGTCGGACGCCTACTTCGTGCTCTGTGACCGCACCACCACGACCCCGACCGACATCAACCTCGGGATCGTCAACGTGATCGTCGGCTTCGCGCCGCTGAAACCCGCGGAGTTCGTGATCCTGACCGTGAAGCAGATCGCCGGACAGGCGCAGACCTGACGCAGGAGGCCCGGATGGAATTTTCAGTCAACACCCACCGCATCGACCCCTACAAGAACTTCAAGTTTCGCGTCTCGTGGGACGGCAAGATCGTCGCCGGGGTCAGCAAGGTCAGCGGGCTCAAGGCCACGCGTGAGGTCGTCAGCCACCGCCACGGGGGTGACCTCTCGACCAAGCGCCACTCGCCCGGCGTCACCACCTTCGAGGCGATCACGCTCGAACGCGGCATCACCCACGACCACACTTTCGAGGACTGGGCCAACAAGGTCTATTCGGTCGAGGGCGACGCCGGCGTCTCGCTGCGCGACTTCCGCAAGGACATCGTCATCGACCTCTACAACCTGCAGGGGGTCAAGGTGCTAAGCTGGCAGGTCTTCCGCTGCTGGGTGAGCGAGATGACCGCGCTGCCCGAACTCGACGCCAACGGCAACGCCGTCGCCTTCGAGACGATCGTGCTGCAGAACGAGGGCTTCCAGCGCGATCTGGCGGTGGCCGAGGTGGCCGAGACCTGAGCCGGCGATGACGCGCGCGCACCAGAACGGGGCGCCCGCCCCCGATGCCGTCGCGGCAGTGTTCCGCGACCTGACCGGCGCCGACGAGGTCGCGCTGGCCGAGGCGCGAGACTCGCCGCAGGCGCGCGCGCGCCGGCTGCTGGAGGTGCTCGCCGCCGGGCTGTGGCGGGACGGCCTGCCCGTCGCGCTGGACGAACTGACGCTGGGCGAGGCCGACGGGCTCCTCGCCGATCTCCACGCGCAGCTCTTCGCGTCGCGCCTGCCTTGCGAGGCCGCCTGCGCACATTGCGGCGCGCGCTTCGAGTTCACGCTCGATCTGCCCGAGCTGCGCGCGCGGCTGCGGGAGGCGGCGGCGAGCGCCGCGCGCGCCGAGGCCGACGGCAC
>SLPP01000376.1 GCA_007131945.1 Paracoccaceae bacterium
CACAAAACATGGCCAAGATGCCGAAGACAGGGGGTAAGCGTGAGCAAAGCGGGTAACGACCGCGGCTTCGTCGTATTCGACAGGGTCCAGAAAAGCTACGACGGCGAGACGCTGGTCGTGAAGGATCTCAACCTCGACATCGCCAAGGGCGAGTTCCTCACCATGCTCGGCCCCTCGGGCTCGGGCAAGACGACCTGCCTGATGATGCTCGCCGGCTTCGAGACGGCGACGCATGGCGAGATCCTGCTCGACGGCCGGCCGATCAACAACATCCCGCCGCACAAGCGCGGGATCGGCATGGTGTTCCAGAACTACGCCCTTTTCCCGCACATGACGGTGGGCGAGAACCTGTCCTTTCCGCTGGAAGTGCGCGGGATGTCGAAGTCGCAGCGCGAGGCCAAGGTCAAGCGCGCGCTCGACATGGTGCAGATGGGCGCCTTCATCAACCGCCGGCCGGCGCAGCTCTCGGGCGGCCAGCAGCAGCGCATCGCGCTGGCCCGGGCGCTCGTCTTCGAACCCGAGGTCGTGCTGATGGACGAACCGCTCGGCGCGCTCGACAAGCAGCTGCGCGAGCACATGCAGTTCGAGATCACGAAACTCGCGCACGATCTCGGCATCACCACGGTCTATGTCACCCATGACCAGACCGAGGCGCTGACCATGTCGGACAATGTCGCGGTGTTCAACGACGGCGTGATCCAGCAGCTCGCCCCGCCCGACAAGCTCTACGAGGAGCCGCAGAACAGCTTCGTCGCCCAGTTCATCGGCGAGAACAACACGCTCGACGGCACGGTGAAGGAGATCAACGGCGAGGTCGCGGTGGTCGAGCTCGACGGCGGCGCGCTGATCGACGCGCGGCCGGTGAATGTCTCGCGACCGGGCGAGCGCACCCGCGTCTCGATCCGGCCCGAACGGGTCGAGGCGAACAAGGACCGGCTGCAGGCGGGCGCGCACACGATCGAGGCCGAGGTGATCGAGTTCATCTACATGGGCGACGTGTTCCGCACCAAGCTGAAGGTCGCGGGCAACGAAAACTTCATCATGAAGACCCGCAACGCGCCCGACCAGATGCGTCACGCGCCGGGCTCGGTGATCGAGATCGGCTGGCTGCCGAAGGACTGCCGCGCGCTGGACCTTCCGCAAGCCGGTTGAAGCCTGCGCCGGCGCCGCCGGACAGGCCGACGAACCCGCCGGGGCGGAAAGAACCCGGCGCGAATGGACCAACCAAGGAGGTAATCATGGTCTCGAAACTGAAACTTCTGGGGATCGGCACCGCCGCCAGCGTGATCGCGCTGGGCGCGGCGCAGGCGCAAGCGCAGGAATCCGTCTCCCTCACCATCGTCTCCTGGGGCGGCGCCTACACGGCGAGCCAGGTGCGCGCCTATCACGAGCCGTGGATGGAGAAGAATCCGCATGTGCGGATCATCAACGACGACGGCTCGGCCAACGCGCTCGCGGGTCTGCGCGCGCAGAGCCAGGCGGGCAACGTCACCTGGGATCTCGTCGACATGCTGCCCTCGGACGCGCAGCTCGCCTGCGACGAGGGGATCATCCTCGAGATCGACCATGACGCGGTGCTCGCCGCCGCGCCCGACGGAACGCCGCCGACCGAGGACTTCCTGCCCGGCTCGCTCGGCGACTGCTTCATTCCGCAGATCGTCTACTCGACGGTGCTGACCTTCCGCCCGGATGCCTTCCCGGCGGACAACCAGCCCTCGTCGATCGCCGATCTCTTCGATGTCGAGAACTTCCCCGGCCGCCGCGCGCTGCAGGATCGCCCGGGCACCAATCTCGAATGGGCGCTCTATGCCGATGGCGTCGATCCCGACGACATCTACGACGTGCTGGCGACGCCCGAGGGCGTGGACCGCGCCTTCGCCAAGCTCGACACGATCAAGGACCACATCATCTTCTGGACCGAGGGCGCGCAGGCCCCGCAGCTTCTGGCCGACGGCGAGGTTGCCTTCGCCACCGGCTACAACGGCCGGATGTTCGACGCGATCGAGGTCGAGGGCATGAATGCCGAGATCATCTGGGACGGCCAGGTGGTCGAATGGGACGGCTGGGTGGTGCCCGCCGGCGGGCGCAACCTCGACGCGGTGATGGAGTATCTCTATTTCGCCACCGACACCCAGCGGCTCGCCGACCAGGCGAAGTTCATCTCCTACGGCCCGGCGCGCGCCTCCTCGGCGGCGCTGGTGGGCGAGCATGCCGATCTCGGCATCGACATGGCCCCGCACATGCCGACCGCGCCCGAGAACTACTTCTCGCCGATCATCCTGGATAACGACTTCTGGTCGGATTACGGCGACGAGCTGCGCGAGCGCTTCGCCACCTGGATGCTGCAGTAGTGTCCTTTCGGCCGGGGCGCGCGACGCGCGCCCCGGCCGGCTTCACCAAGCGGTCCGGATCCCGCGGACCGGAACCGCCCACAGCGCGCGCCGGCATGCCGGCGAACGGACGGAGCACCACCAATGGCACAGGCTGACGCAGGCGCACTGGCTTCCCCGGCAGCGACAGGCCGGCCGGAACGGCTGCGGACCGCCGACGGCGTGCCGCTGAAGGCGGCGCTGCGCCGCGCCGAGCGGCGGCGCAAGATCGCGGCCTTCTTCCTGGTCGCGCCGCTTCTCTTCTTCATCCTGACCTTCTTCGTCTTCCCGATCGCCCAGATGATGTGGCGCAGCGTCGACAACCCGCAGGTCGTCCGCGCCCTGCCGCAGACGCTCGAGGCGCTGCAGGGCTGGGATGGCGAGGGGCTGCCCGGCGAGCCGGTCTTCGCCGCGCTGCACGCCGATTTCATGGCCGACATGGAGCGCCCGCGCGCCGAACAGGCGACCGGGCCGCTGGCCGTGCGGCTGAACTACGAGCTTTCCGCCGCGCGCAGCGCCATCACCCGCACCGCCCGGCAGGTGGACGGCTTCACCGCGCCCTATCGCGAGGCCTTCCTCGATTCGCACCGGCTCTGGGGCGATCCGGAACTCTGGCGCATCATCCAGCGCGAGGGGCGGCCGCTGACCACCTCCTACTACGTCGCCGCGCTCGACCGCGAATTCGACAGCGCAGGCAATGTCGTGCAGCGCGACGAGGGGCGGCGGATCTACGTGCCGCTCTTCATCCGCACCATCCTGCTCTCGGTCGCGATCACCTTCCTGACCTTCGCCCTCGGCTTCCCGATCGCCTATTACCTGTCGATCCTGCCGATGCGCTATGCCAGCCTGCTGATGATCTGCGTGCTCCTGCCGTTCTGGACCTCGCTTCTGGTGCGCACCTCGGCCTGGATCGTGCTTTTGCAGCAGCAAGGCGTGATCAACTCGGCGCTCGTCGCCATGGGGATCATCGGCGATGACGGGCGCATCGCGATGATCTACAACATGACCGGCACGATCGTCGCCATGACGCATATCCTGCTGCCCTTCATGGTCCTGCCGCTCTACTCGGTCATGCGCACCATCCCGCCCAGCTACATGCGCGCCGCGAGGAGCCTCGGCGCCACGCCCTGGACGGCCTTCCGCCGGGTCTATTTCCCGCAGACCCTGCCCGGGATCGGCGCCGGCGGCGTGCTCGTCTTCATCATCTCGATCGGCTACTACATCACCCCGGCGCTGGTCGGCGGGCAGTCGGGCCGGATGATCTCGAACGAGATCGCGCGCCACATGCAGCAATCGCTCAACTGGGGCCTCGCCGCCGCGCTGGGCTCGATGCTGCTCGTCGGCGTTCTGGTGCTCTACTGGCTCTACAACCGGCTGGTCGGCGCCGACAGCCTGAAATTCGGCTGAGGAGACGCGCACCATGGCCCTTCCCGCCTATGCCACGACGAAGGACAAGGTCTGGTACTACACCTTCCGGGTGATCTGTTTCGCGATCTTCTTCTTCCTGCTGGCGCCGATCATCGTGATGATCCCGCTGAGCTTCAACGCCCAGCCCTTCTTCTCCTTCACCCGCGAGATGCTGACCCTCAACCCCGAGGGCTACAGCCTGCGCTGGTACCGCGACTTCCTCGGCTCGGACAGCTGGATGCGGTCGATCCGCAACTCCTTCTTCATCGGCATCCTGGCGACGATCCTGGCCACCACGCTGGGCACCGTCGCCGCGCTCGGCCTGTCGCGGTCCGAGATGCCCTACAAGGGCGCGATCATGGCGATCCTGATCTCGCCGATGATCGTGCCCTTGATCATCTCGGCGGCGGGGATGTTCTTCTTCTTCTCGCAGATCGGCATCTCGGGCACCTTCCTCGGCGTGGTGCTGGCCCATGCCGCGCTCGGCACGCCCTTCGTCATCATCACCGTGACCGCGACGCTGGTCGGCTTCGACCAGTCGCTGATCCGCGCCGCCGCCAGCCTCGGCGCCTCGCCGACGCGGACCTTCTTCAAGATCACCATGCCGCTGATCCTGCCCGGCGTGATCTCGGGCGCGCTCTTTGCCTTCATCACCTCCTTCGACGAGATCGTCATCGTCCTCTTCGTCGCCGGGCCGGAACAGCGCACCATCCCGCGCGAGATGTGGTCGGGCATCCGCGAGGATATCAGCCCGACGATCCTCGCCGTGGCGACGCTGATGGTGGCGCTGTCGGTGCTGCTCCTCGTCGCGATCGAGCTGCTGCGCCGGCGCAGCGAGCGCCTGCGCGGCCTGACGCCGAGCTGAGCCGCCAGGCGCCGGTCAGGTGCCGCAGAAGGTCACGTAGGGGCCGAAATCCTCGGGCGCCGGGCCTTCGAGATCGGCAAGATCGGGCCGCGGCGTGAAGGGGGCGGAAAGCGCCGCCAGCAGCCGCCGCGTCGGCGCCATGTCGCCCGCCTGCGCCGCCGCCAGCGCCTCCTCGACGCGGTGATTGCGGGCGATGTAGACCGGGTTCACCGCCTCGATCCGCGCCGCCGCCGCCTCGGCCCCGCCGGGCTCGCCTGCGATCCGCGCGCGCCAGTCGGCAAGCCAGTCGGCAAGGCCCGGCGCGCCCTTCGCCTGCGCCCAGAGCGCGGTGTCGCCGCCGCGCGCGGCGGCGGCGAGGCTGCGGAAACCCTGGGTGAAATCCGCCCGCGCCGCGGCCAGAAGCTCAAGGAAAGCGTCGATCCGCGCCTCGTCCTCCGCCACCGGCTCGGCGATGCCGAGCTTCGCCGCGAAGCGCGCGCGCCGCGCCCTTTCGAAGATCCCCGGCGCGGCCTCGATCGCCGCCTGCGCCGCGGGCAGCGCCTTCTCGGGATCCTCGGCGATCAGCGGCAGGAGCGTCTCGGCCAGCCGCGCGAGGTTCCATTGCGCCAGCACCGGCTGGCGGCCATAGGCGTAGCGGCCGAACGTGTCGATCGAGCTGAACACCGCCATCGGGTCGTAGGCGTCGAGGAAGGCGCAGGGGCCGTAATCGATCGTCTCGCCCGAGATCGCGGTGTTGTCGGTGTTCATCACCCCGTGCACGAAACCGACCGCCATCCAGTGCGCGACGAGCTTCATGGTCCGCTCGATCACCCGCTCGAGAAAGCG
>SLPP01000323.1 GCA_007131945.1 Paracoccaceae bacterium
CTGCGGCTGGGCGACCTGCAGCTTGCCGTGACGCCGGTCGCGGATGCGCAGGAGCACGCCTTCATGGTCAGGACCTGGTCGGGTCTGGTAGAGGTGGAGGGACGGCGCGGCGACCGGCCGGTATCGGGACTGGGAACGCTGCAACTGACGGGATACGGGGACTGATGGCTGGGAGGGCGCCATGAACCGGCGGATCGTGATCGGCGGCGCGGTCGTCGCCCTCGGCATCGCGGGGCTGGCCGCCGCCTGGCTGGGCGGGGTGCTGTCGCCCTCCGCCACCGTTGATCCCGCGCGCCACCGCTCGCCCACCGGCGAGGTGCCGCCGAGCCCGCAGCGTCCCGGCGATCCGGCGGCGGGATACCGCGCGCTGGTCAACGAACCCTATGTCAGCTGCGGCATGCCCTACGAGGCCTGGCGGCGCCTCGCCCCCGAAACCGATCCGGCCGACCTGTTGCCCGGCCGCGAGGGGCGCAACGCCGAGCTGCCCTATTTCCTGACCGCGCATGTCAATGCCGACGGGGTCGAGGTGGTCTCGAACAACTGCCTCGTCTGCCATGCGGCGCGGCTGGGCGACGAGGTGGTGGTCGGGCTGGGCGACGCCTTCGCCGATTTCACCGGCGATGCGCGCGGCCTGGTCACCCGGGTCGGCCAGTACGTGCGCGGCCCGGCGCAGACCGCCGCCTGGCAGCACTGGGCCGACCGGATCGAGGGCATCGCGCCGCATATCCGGACCGGCACCATCGGCATGAACCCGGCCACCAACCTGAGCTGGGCGCTGATGGCGCATCGCGACCCCGCGACCATGGCCTGGTCGGCGACCCCGCTCATCGAGCCGCCGCCCGAGCGGCCGGTGCCGCTGCGCACCCCGCCCTGGTGGTGGATGGGCAAGAAGAACGCCATGTTCTACACCACGATCGGCCGGGGCGACCATTCGCGCTACATGGTCTTCGCCTCGCTTCTCTGCGCCGACACGGTCGACGAGCTGCGCGGGATCGACGCCTACGGCCCCGACATCCGCGCCTTTCTGGAAAGCCTCGCGCCCCCGGCCTTCCCCGGCCCGATCGACGCCGAACGCGCCGCCGAGGGCCGCGCGGTGTTCGAGGCGCGCTGCGCGAGCTGCCACGGCACCCATGGCGAGAGCCCGACCTATCCCAACCTGGTCATCCCGCTCGACGAGATCGGCACCGACCCGCTCTATGCCGAGTGGATGACCGACGGCAGCCTCGACCGCTTCTACGACTGGATCGAGCGCTCGCCGCATGGCGGCACCGTGCGCGCCGCCCCGGCCGAGGGTTACATCGCCCCGCCGCTCGACGGGATCTGGGCGGTGGCGCCCTATCTGCACAACGGCTCGGTGCCCAGCCTCGCGGCGCTCCTCGACAGCCGGTTGCGCCCCCGCTACTGGCGCCATGTCGCGCCGCGCGACTACGACACCGAGGCGATGGGCTGGCGCCACGAGGTGCTGGAGGCGGGCAAGGACGCGGCCACCGACCCGGCCGAGCGCGCCCGGATCTACGACACGACGCTGCCGGGCTACGACAACGGCGGGCATCTCTTCGGCGACGCGTTGAGCGACCGGCAGCGCCGCGCCGTGCTCGAATACCTCAAGTCGCTGTAGCCGCCCGCCCTTCGCCGCAGGACGCGGCGCGCTCCCGGCGCCCGAAGGAGACCGGCGGCCGGCCCGGTCGCGCCAGCCGATGACTTCCGCTCCGGATCTGGTGCGACGCGAACGGGCCCGGTCTCAGGTATCGGCGCCGTCGCGCTCGGCGCGGGCGAGGACCCTTCGCCGCGCCGCGGCGCTGGCGTGGTCGCTGATGCCGAGCAGCGGCGGCAGGCGGCGGAGCAGCGCATCCTCGTGCGGGTCGCGGTGATGGTCGATCAGCACCAGGTGCCACAGCCCCTCGATCAGGGCGATCCGCTCGCGCTCGTCGAGGGCGAACTTGACGACGCGGGTGAAGCGGACGAGGTCCGCCGCCTCCCCCTGCGCCGCCTCACCGCGATCGCGCAGATCGGCGGCGGCGGTCGGCGCGAGGTCGAGCATGTCCTCGAGCAGATGCGCGACCGCGTGACGTTCGGCCTCGCCATATCGGCCATCTGCCCGCCCGGCCTCGACCAGCAGCGCGGCGATGGCGACATCGGGCGGCACCTCGGCGCGCGCCGCCGCCTGTGGCCGGAACAGGGATTTCAGGACGTCGATCATGGCCGCAGGATATAGCGCAGCTGGCGCGGTTGCCAGCTTGCCCTGCCGGTTCGCCGGAAACGACAGGGCCGCCCGCGTCCCTGCGCCGGGCGGCCCCGCCGGAATGCCGTGCCCATCCGCTCCCGGCCGGGTCGGCCGGAAGTGGCGGCGTCAGCTGTTCTTCTGCCGGTAGTTCAGCTCGCGGATCAGCGCGCGGGCGGCGAGTTCCATCCCCGATGCCCGCAATTCCTCGATGCGGCGCTTCAGTTCGTCGGTGCTGATGCTCATGGATCTGTCCTTCTTCTGTTTCGCCCGTCCGCGCCGGAAAGAACGCCGCCGCGACCGGCGATGCCGGCGACTGCGGATCGTCCCGCGTCTGGCACGGAAATGCCGGAACGGCGCGCGTGGCGCATGGTTCGGGTTCCGGCGCCCGGCCGCGGCGCCTGGGCGCTTCGGAGACCGGGTCGGTGGCGTCTATATCGCCGCTCGCGCACGGGATATCAACCCCTTGCCGGGTGTTTGCGCCAACGGCCGGCTTTGCCGCGACCGGTTCCGGCCATGCGACAGAGCGGCAGCGATCCGACAATCGGCCTTGACGGCGCACTTCGCCAGCGGGCATGTCGGGGCGGCGGCGGACCCGATAGCCGCGCGCGGGCGCCGACGCCCGGATGCAGGGACAGGACAAGGAGAACCGGCATGGCTCAATTCGACCTCATCGTCATCGGCGCGGGCCCCGGCGGCTATGTCTGCGCGATCCGCGCGGCGCAGCTGGGGCTGAAGGTCGCCTGCGTCGAGGGGCGCGAGACGCTGGGCGGTACCTGCCTGAACGTCGGCTGCATCCCGTCGAAGGCGCTTCTGCACGCCACCCACATGCTGCACGAGGCCGAGCACAATTTCGCCGAAATGGGGATCGGGGGCGTCAAGCCAAAGGTCGACTGGAAGAAGATGCAGGCCTACAAGGACGATGTCATCGGCCAGAACACCAAGGGGATCGAGTTCCTGTTCAAGAAGAACAAGGTGGAATGGCTGAAGGGCTGGGCCTCGATCCCCGAAGCGGGGAAGGTCAAGGTCGGCGACGAGGTCCACGAGGCGAAGAACATCGTCATCGCCTCGGGCTCGGAACCGTCCAGCCTGCCGGGGGTGGAGGTGGACGAGAAGGTCGTCGTGACCTCCACCGGGGCGCTGAGCCTCGGCCGCCCGCCGGGCAACGTGATGGTCATCGGCGGCGGCGTGATCGGACTGGAGATGGGCTCGATCTTCGCCCGGCTGGGGGCGAAGGTGACGGTGATCGAATATCTCGACCGGCTGATCCCCGGCAATGACGCCGAGGTCGCCAAGACCTTCCAGCGCATCCTGAAGAAGCAGGGCATCGAGTTCATCCTCGGCGCCGCGGTGCAGGCGACGGAGGTGAAGCGGAACAAGGCCACCGTCACCTACAGGCTGCGCAAGGACGACAGCGAGCACAAGCTCGAGGCCGATTGCGTGCTGGTGGCGACGGGCCGGCGGCCCTTCACCGAGGGGCTGGGGCTGAAGGAGCTGGGCATCGAGACCACCAGGGGCGGCCAGATCAAGACCGACCGGCACTACGCGACCAGCGTCAGGGGCGTCTACGCCATCGGCGACGCGATCGCCGGGCCAATGCTGGCGCACAAGGCCGAGGACGAGGGGATGGCGGTGGCCGAGATCCTGGCCGGCCAGGCGGGGCATGTGAACTACGGCGTGATCCCCGGGGTGATCTACACCCATCCCGAAGTGGCGAGCGTGGGCGAGACCGAGGAGACCCTGAAGGAAGCCGGGCGCGCCTACAAGGTCGGCAAGTTCAGCTTCATGGGCAACGGCCGGGCCAAGGCGAACTTTGCCGCCGACGGTTTCGTCAAGATCCTCGCCGACAAGGAGACCGACCGGATCCTCGGCGCGCATATCATCGGGCCGATGGCGGGCGACCTGATCCACGAGATCTGCGTGGCCATGGAATTCGGCGCCGCGGCCGAGGATCTGGCGCGCACCTGCCACGCGCATCCGACCTATTCCGAAGCGGTACGCGAGGCGGCCCTTGCCTGCGGCGACGGACCGATCCACGCCTGAGACCCGACGGGCAGCGGATGCCGCCCGACGGCAAGTCATGCGTCCGCTGCATGGCCGTCTTGCGTCGGCGACTTTATGAACGCCATTTGACCCCGATCAAATCATGAGGCCTTCGCTTGTGATTTGTTCGCCGCATGACACGGCTATGTGCCTCCTTTTTCATCACCTGCGTGCTGGCGCTTTCGCTGGCCCTCGGTGCGATGTCGCATGCCGCCGTCGCCCCGGGGCAGGAGCGCGGTGACCTCCAGGCCGTCGTGATATGCGCCGACGGGCACGAGGCCGTCATCTATGTCGATGCCGACGGCCGGCCCGCGGATCCCGACGATTACTGCCACGAATTCGGCTGCGCCGACTGCCCGCGCACCACCGCCGCGCTCACCCCGACCGACCCGTCCCTGCCGGGCGACCCGCTCGCCGCGCCGCACCGGACGCGGCATGCCGCCGACCAGGTTCTCGTCGCGCAGCGCTACGCGACGGCGCTGGCCCGCGCCCCGCCGGAAAGGGACTGATCCATGACGCTCGCGCCGCTGCGGCATATCCTCCTTGCGCTGGTGCTCTGTCTTCTGGGCCCGGCGGCGCTGAGCGCGCAGACCGTGCATCTGCCGCGCTCCCTCGCCCAGGTCGACCCCGCCGATCTGGTGGCCGATGCCGACGGCTTCGGCGCCATGCGCGACGACATTCCCGTCGCGCCACTGCTGCGCGGCGGCGAGCGGATCGGCTGGACCTTCGTCACCTCGGATTTCGTCGGCACGATCGGCTATGCCGGCAAGCCGATCCACACGATGGTCGCCGTCGATGACGACGCGCGCATCATCGGGCTGCATCTGGCGGCGCATTCCGAACCCATCGTCCTGATCGGCATCCCCGAATCGCGCATCCGGGCGCTGATGGAGGATCATGTCGGGCTCGACCTGGCGGAGATGGCGCGGGCGGGCGGCGCGCTGGACGAGCTGAACATCATCTCGGGCGTCACCGTCACCATCATGGTGATCGACGATTCGATCGTCCGCTCGGGCATCCGCGTCGCCCGCGCGATGGGGTTGGGCGGGCTGGAGCCGCCGGCGCCGCCCGCCGGGCCGCGATTCGAGCTCGAGCCGGAGGCACAGGCGGCGGATCACTGGCTGACGCTGGTCGGCGACGGCACGCTGGCGCGGCTTTCGCTCGATGTCGGCCAGATCAACGCGACCTTCGCGGCGA
>SLPP01000161.1 GCA_007131945.1 Paracoccaceae bacterium
GCGTGACCTGCCGTCGCAGGAACCAACGCAGCAGATCCGGGCCGTCATCCGACGTGGAACGGGCCGCAGATGTCAAGAAACGTACCGTCACTCACGGGGTTGATCGCGTCGCGCTCCCCGGGAACTGGTGACGCCCGAATGTAGCGGAAAACCGTTTCTGCCGCAACCGCCGATGCCCGAAAGCGCCGATCGGCGCCGGCGTCGTCCGGCCGGGTTCAGGCGGCCCGGGGCGGGGGCTCATACGGTTTCCGCTTGATCCCTTCGGCAAGCACTGGCGGAACAACGCCGCAGATGTTGCCGAACGGATCGACCGGATTTGGTATCAAACGCGAACAAGGGCCACTTGCGACGGCCCTTGCCCAGAAATGATGCCTGGCGCAGCCGCCACGCGCGCGGATGCCGCGATCCCGCCCCCGCAAGGGGCGCGCGGATCAGTCCTCGGCGGCCTCGGCGGCTTCGAGGCGGGCGCGGTCGCCGGCGCCCTTCGCCTCGGGGTCGCGGTCGACGAACTCGATGATCGCCATCGGCGCCATGTCGCCATAGCGGAAGCCGGCGCGCAGCACGCGCAGGTAGCCGCCCTGGCGGTCCTTGTAGCGCGGGCCGAGGACGTCGAAGAGCTTGGCGACATCCTTGTCCTGCTTGAGCTGCGCCGCGGCCTGGCGGCGGGCATGCAGGTCGCCGCGCTTGGCCAGCGTGATCAGCTTCTCGACGACCGGGCGCAGCTCCTTCGCCTTGGGCAGGGTGGTCTTGATCTGCTCGTGCTCGATCAAGGAGCCGGCCATGTTGGCGAAAAGCGCCTTGCGGTGCTCGTGGGTACGGTTGAGGCGGCGGTAGCCGCGGGCGTGACGCATGGTATTCTCCTATCGCGTTGCTTTTGCTTTGTCCGGCCGCCCCTGCGTCGAGGCGGCTCTCCTTGCGGGCCTAGGGCCCGATGGGGCGCCGGGTGGCGCCCCCGCTCTTCAGAACTGGTCCTCGTAGCGCTTGGCCAGGTCCTCGATGTTCTCCGGCGGCCAGTCCTCGACATCCATGCCCAGGTGCAGGCCCATGCCCGAGAGCACTTCCTTGATCTCGTTCAGCGACTTGCGGCCGAAGTTCGGCGTCCGCAGCATCTCGGCCTCGGTCTTCTGGATCAGATCGCCGATATAGACGATGTTGTCGTTCTTCAGGCAGTTCGCCGAGCGGACGCTGAGTTCCAGCTCGTCGACCTTCTTCAGCAGCAGCGGGTTGAATTCCAGCCCGTCGTCCATGTCGCCGCGGCCGGCCGCTTCGGGCTCCTCGAAGTTGACGAAGATCTGCAGCTGGTCCTGCAGGATGCGCGCGGCATAGGCGACCGCGTCATCCGGCGTGACCGAGCCGTCGGTCTCGATCTTCATGGTCAGCTTGTCGTAGTCCAGCACCTGGCCCTCGCGGGTCGGCGTGACCTCGTAGGCGACCTTCTTGACCGGCGAGTAGATCGCGTCGATCGGGATCAGGCCGATGGGCGCGTCCTCGGGGCGGTTCTTCTCGGCCGAGACATAGCCCTTGCCGGCGTTGACGGTGAGCTCCATGTAGAGCTCGGCGCCGTCGTCGAGATGGCACAGCACGTGGTCCTTGTTGAGGACCTCGATGCCGTTGGTCACCGCGATGTCGCCGGCCTTCACCACCGCCGGGCCGCGCGCCGAGACCGTCAGCCGCTTGGGCCCGTCGACCTCCATCTTCAGCGCCACGCCCTTGAGGTTCAGCACGATGTCGGTCACGTCCTCGCGCACGCCGGCGACCGAGGAGAATTCGTGCAGGACATTGTCGATCTGCACGCTGGTGAAGGCCGCGCCCTGCAAGGACGACATCAGCACCCGGCGCAGCGCGTTGCCCAGCGTCAGGCCGAAGCCGCGCTCCAGCGGTTCGGCGACGACCGTCGCGCGGCGCGTCGGGTCCGAGCCGGGCCGGACCTCCAGCTGCGCCGGCTTGATCAGTTCCTGCCAGTTCTTGTGGATCATGGAATTCGCCTCCATTCCTGTATCCGGCCCATGATCGCGGCCCGATACGCCCGAGGATCAAAACGATAGGCCGGACCGCGCCAGGTCGGCGCGGCCCGCATGAGCTGCGGCGATGTCAGACGCGGCGCCGCTTGGGCGCCCGGCAGCCGTTGTGCGGCAGCGGCGTGACATCGCGGATGGAGGTGATCACGAGCCCGGTCGCAGCCAGCGCCCGCAGGGCCGATTCGCGGCCCGAGCCCGGGCCCTGCACCTCGACCTCGAGGGTGCGCAGGCCGTGTTCCTGGGCCTTCTTCGCGGCATCCTCGGCGGCGAGCTGCGCCGCATAGGGCGTCGACTTGCGCGAGCCCTTGAAGCCCATCGTGCCGGCCGAGGACCACGAGATCGCGTTGCCCTGGACGTCCGAGATCAGGATCTTGGTGTTGTTGAAGGACGAGTTCACATGCGCCACGCCGGCGGCGATGTTCTTGCGTTCCTTGCGCTTCACGCGCGTCTTGTCACGAGCCATGTCTCCGCCCCCTTACTTCTTCTTGCCGGCGATCGGCTTCGCCGGACCCTTGCGGGTGCGGGCATTGGTATGGGTGCGCTGGCCGCGCACCGGCAGGCCACGGCGGTGACGCAGGCCGCGATACGAGCCGATATCCATCATCCGCTTGATGTTCATCTGCACCTCGCGGCGCAGGTCGCCCTCGACGGTGAGATTGGCGTCGATGTATTCGCGGATCGCCAGCACCTCGTCATCGGAGAGCTCGTTGATGCGGCGCGAGGGCGCGATGTTCAGCGCCTCGACGATCTGGTTGGCAACGGATTGGCCGATGCCGTGGATATAGGTCAGCGCGATGGGAACGCGCTTCCCCGTGGGGATGTTGACGCCAGCAATACGTGCCACGCGGGTCTTCCTTTCGTTGCGGTTCCGTAATCCCAGAACCTTTTTTCACAACACGAGCCTCGGTGGCCGTGCCATATGAAACGCGCCCGGGTCGCCACGCGACTCGGAGCGCGAATTCGAGCGCTTCCGCTAGGCGCTTTTCGGGACGAGGTCAAGGGCCGAATGCGGCCGCTCACGCAGCCGTTGGCCGCCCCCGCGCCGCGCCGCGATCAGCGCAGCGAGGGGCCCTTGCGCGGCGTGCCGCCGCGGGTGCCGGACCCGCGCGCGCCCTTGCCGCGCAGCTTCGACTTCTCGAGCAAGCCCTCGTACTGGTGCGCCAGCAGATGCGACTGGACCTGGTTCATCGTGTCCATCGCCACGACCACGACGATCAGCACCGAGGTGCCGCCGAAATAGAACGGGATCGCCAGCTGCGCGCGCAGGATCTCGGGCATCAGCGCCACGCCGGCGAGGTAGAGCGAGCCCACCGTGACGATCCGGGTGACGACGAAGTAGAGGTATTCCTCGGTCCGCTTGCCCGGCCGAATGCCGGGGATGAAGCCGTTCTGGTTCTTCAGGTTCTCGGCCACGTCCTCGACCTTGAACGACACGTTGAGCGTGTAGAAGAAGGTGAAGAAGATGATCATGCCCGCGAAGAACAAGAGGTAGAGCGGCTGTCCCGGCCCGAAATAGGCCAGCAGCGTCGACATCACCGGCCCCGTCGCCGCGCCCGAGAATGTCGCGAGCGTCGTCGGCAGCAAGAGCAGCGACGAGGCGAAGATCGCCGGGATGACGTTCGCCGGGTTGACCTTGACCGGCAGGTGCGAGGCGCCGCCGTCGAATACCTTCATCCCCACCTGCCGGCGGGGATACTGGATATGGATCTTTCGGAGCGCCCTTTCCATGAAGACCACGAAGGTGACGAGCGCGATCATCATGATGATGATGCCGACGACCACCGCCGGGCTGATCGCCCCGGTGCGGCCCTGGCTGAGGAATTGCGCCAGTTCCGCCGGGATCTCGGCGATGATGCCAACGAAGATGATCAGCGAGATGCCGTTGCCGATGCCGCGGGCGGTGATCTGCTCGCCGAGCCACATCAGGAACATCGTCGCGCCGACGAGCGTGATGACGGTCGAGATGCGGAAGAACCAGCCCGGATCGGTCGCCAGATCGCCGGCCTCGAGGCTGACGGCGAGGCCGTAGGACTGCATCGTTGCCAGAAGCACCGTGCCGTAGCGGGTGTACTGGTTGAGCTTGCGCCGGCCGAGCTCGCCCTCCTTCTTCAGCTGCGCCCAGGGGCCGTACATCGCGGCGACAAGCTGCACGATGATCGCCGCGGAGATGTAGGGCATGATCCCCAGCGCGAAGATGCCCATCCGGCTGATCGCCCCGCCGGTGAACATGTTGAGCATCCCGCCGATGCCCAGCGCCGCCTCGTCCATGAACTCGCGCAGCGCGCCGCCATCGATGCCGGGGACGGGGATATAGGTGCCGATCCGGTAGACGATCAGGAGCCCGAGCGCGAAGAAGATGCGATGCCGCAGCTCCTTGGCCTTTCCCAGCGCGGCCCAGCTCGTGTTGGCCGCCATTTGCTCTGCCGCAGATGCCATGTGCCCCGTCTCTGTCATGCGCGCGCCGCCAGACCGGTCCCCGGTTGGCGGCGCAGGAAAACCTTGGTGATGGTATGTAGTCGCGCGTGGGCGCGCTCACAACACCTTATTCGGCCGCCTCGGGGGCAGGTTGCGCGGTTTTGAGCGACCCGCCGGCTTTTTCCACCGCCTCGACGGCCGCCTTCGAGGCTCCGGTGACGCTGATCGTCAGCGCCTGGGCGATCTCGCCCTTGGCCAGCACCCGGATGCCGTCGCGCTTGCGCCGCACCAGACCCGAGGCAACGAGCGCCTCCTCGGTGATCTCGGCCTTGGCGTCGAGCTTGCCGGCCTCGATGAACCGCGCGATCGCGCCAAGGTTCACCACCGCGAACTGCTTGCGGTTGGGCTGGTTGAAGCCGCGCTTGGGCAGCCGGCGATAGAGCGGCATCTGCCCGCCCTCATAGGCATTGAGCGCCACGCCCGAGCGGGACTTCTGGCCCTTGATGCCGCGCCCGGCGGTCTTGCCCTTGCCCGAGCCGGGGCCGCGCGCGACCCGCTTCTTCTTGGTCATCGCGCCGGGATTGTCGCGCAATTCGTTGAGTTTCATGTCGCTTCTCCTTGGCCGGAAACGCCCCCGAAGCGAAACGGGGCGCACACGGCATGTCTGGTCACTGGATATGTCGCCCTGAGGCTGGCGGTCCCCTAGACCAAACGCGCCCCCAGTGCAAGTCCATTGCAAGCCCCTCGCAGGCCCCTCGCCGGGCGTCGCGGCCTGCGCGGTCTGGCGCGAAACCCGCGCGGAATCGTGCTACCCTTCCACGCCGGCCGGGGGAGGGACGGGATGCGGACACCGCTTTGCGAGAAGCTGGGGATCGACCATCCCGTCATCCAGGCCCCGATCGGCGGCGCGGCCGGGCCGGCGCTGGCGGCGGCGGTCTCGGGCGCTGGCGGGCTCGGCACGCTCGGGCTGACCAACCGCGGCGCGGAGGACGCGCGCCGGTTCATCGCGGAGGTCCGCC
>SLPP01000337.1 GCA_007131945.1 Paracoccaceae bacterium
CGCGCTACTCGAACCCGGAACTGGACGAGAAGATCCGCTCGCTGGCGACGATGACCGAGCTCGCCACCCGCGACCAGGTCATCGCCGAGATCTGGGAGACGGTGATGGAGGAGCGGATCTTCCTCAACGTGCACAACCAGATGCTGGCCTATGCGATGCGCGACGGCATCAACCTGGAAGTGCATCCGGAGAACCAGCCGCGGATGACCACGGTCACCTTCGACTGATCCCGGCCTGACCCTGGCGCCCGCGCGGGGCTTGTCCGCGCGGGCGCATCGCTCTAATGCAGCAAGCCTGACCTGATCGCCAGAGATCGCCCAGGGGGTCGCCGCCGATGCTCGCCTTCATCATCCGCCGGCTCTTCCAGTCCGTCATCGTCATGCTGGCGGTGGCGCTGGTGTCGTTCTCGCTCTTCCGCTTCGTCGGCGACCCGATCGTGTCGATGGTCGGGCAGGAGGCGACGCTGGCCGAGCGCGAGGCGCTGCGCGAGGCGCTGGGGCTGAACGATCCCTTTGTCGTGCAGTTCTGGAACTTCATCGCCCGCGCCGTGCAGGGCGATTTCGGCATCTCCTACCGGCTGCAGCAACCGGTGATGGAGCTGATCCTGTCGCGGCTGCCGGCGACGCTGGAACTGGCGTTGATCTCGGGCTTCTTCGCCTTCGTGCTCGGTGTCGGTTTCGGCGTCTACACCGCGCTCAGGCGGCGGGGATGGCTGTCGAACGCGATCATGACCGCCTCGCTGATCGGCGTCTCGCTGCCCACCTTCCTGATCGGCGTGCTCCTGATCTGGGTCTTCGCGGTCGAACTGCAATGGCTGCCCTCCTTCGGGCGCGGCGAGACGGTGCGGCTGAACGACTGGTGGACCACCGGGTTTCTCACCCCCTCGGGGCGGGCCTCGCTCGTCCTGCCGGCGATCACTCTCGGGCTTTACCAGATGACGCTGATCATGCGGCTGGTGCGCGCCGAGATGCTGGAAGTTCTGCGCACCGACTACATAAAGTTCGCCCGCGCCCGGGGCCTGACCAACCGCGCGGTGCATTTCGGCCATGCGCTGAAGAACACGATGGTTCCGGTGATCACCATCACCGGCCTGCAACTGGGCTCGATCATCGCCTTCGCCATCATCACCGAGACGGTCTTCCAGTGGCCCGGCGTCGGCGCGCTCTTCATCCGCTCGGTGCAGGCGGTCGACGTGCCGGTGATGGCGGCCTACCTGATGCTGATCGCGCTGATCTTCGTGATCATCAACCTGATCGTCGATCTGCTTTACTACGTCGTCGATCCGCGTCTGCGCGTCGGCCGGGCGCATATGCGGCATTGAGGAAAACGCGATGAGCAAGCCGGACACGTTACCGCCCGATGCCCCGCGCCCGCGCTCCTGGCTCTGGCGCGCCTGGGACAGCGACGTCGCCTATTCCTTCCGCACCTCGCCGGTCGCCATCGTCGCCGGGCTGGTCGCGGTGATCATCATCGTCATGGCCGCACTCGCCCCGTTCATCGCGCCTTACAACCCCTACGACCCGGCACAGCTGAACCTGATGGACGGCTTCACCCCGCCGATGGAGCCCAACGCCTTCACCGGCAATGTCTACTGGCTCGGCACCGACAACCAGGGCCGCGACGTCTTCTCGACCATCCTCTACGGGGCGCGCATCTCGCTCTTCGTCGGCTTCTCGGCGGTGCTGTTCGCGATGGTGCTGGGGATCACGCTGGGGCTGATCGCGGGCTATCGCGGCGGCTGGGTCGACAGCTTGCTGATGCGGGTCGCCGACGTGCAGCTTTCCTTCCCCTCGATCCTGATCGCGCTCCTGATCTTCGGCGTCGCGCGAGGCTTCATCCCGCCCGCCTATCGCGAGACGATGGCGATCTGGGTGCTGATCGTCGCCATCGGGCTGTCCGACTGGGTGCAGTATGCCCGCGTTGTGCGCGGCGCGACGATGGTCGAGAAGGGCAAGGAATACGTCCAGGCGGCTCGGGTGATCGGCGCGCATCCGGTCAAGATCCTGGTCCGCCACATCCTGCCCAACGTCATGGGGCCGGTGCTGGTCATCGCCACGATCGGGCTGGCGCTGGCGATCATCGCCGAGGCCACGCTGTCCTTCCTCGGCGTCGGCGTGCCGCCAACGCAACCCTCGCTGGGCACGCTCATTCGCATCGGGCAGCAATACCTCTTCTCGGGCGAGTGGTGGATCCTCCTCTTCCCGTCGATCACCCTTCTGGCGCTGGCCTTGGCCGTCAACCTCTTGGGCGACTGGCTGCGCGACGCATTGAACCCGAGGCTGCGCTGAATGCCCGAACCGCTCCTGTCCGTTCGCGACCTCGTCGTGGAATTCCCCACGCGTCGGGGCGTCCTGCGCGCCATCGACAAGGTATCCTTCGACATCGCCGAGGGCGAGGTCCTGGGCATGGTCGGTGAATCCGGCGCCGGCAAGTCGATAACCGGCGCGGCGATCATCGGCCTGATCGAGCCGCCGGGCCGCATTGCCGGGGGCGAGATCCGGCTCAAGGGCGAGCGGATCGACAGCCTTTCCCCCGAGACGATGCGACGGGTGCGCGGGCGGCGGATCGGCATGGTCTTTCAGGACCCGCTGACCTCGCTCAATCCGCTCTATACCGTCGCGCAGCAGCTGATCGAGACGATCCGAACGCATCTGGATGTGTCAGACAAGGAGGCGCGCGCGCGGGCCGTGGCGCTGCTGGACCGCGTCGGCATCCCGGCGGCGGCGCGGCGGATCGACGACTATCCGCACCATTTCTCGGGGGGCATGCGGCAGCGGGTGGTGATCGCGCTCGCGCTCTGCGCCGAACCGGAACTGGTCATTGCCGACGAGCCGACGACGGCGCTGGATGTGAGCGTGCAGGCGCAGATCATCGACGTGCTGAAGGAGATCTGCGCCGAGCGCGGCGCATCGGTGATGCTGATCACCCACGACATGGGCGTGATCGCCGAGACCGCGGATCGCGTCGCCGTGCTCTATGCCGGGCGGCTGGCCGAGATCGGCCCCGTGCGCGACGTGATCCAGGCGGCCGAGCATCCCTATACGCAGGGGCTGATGGGCTCGATCCCGACGCTGGCGCAGGAACACGACCGGCTGGTGCAGATCCCGGGCTCGATGCCGCGGCTGAACGCCATCCCACCCGGCTGCGCCTTCAACCCGCGCTGCGAGCAGGCGTTCGAGCGCTGCTTCCGCGACCGGCCCGAGCCCCTGCCGCGCGGCGGCGGGCGGCAGGTCGCCTGCTGGCTCTATGACCGCGCGGGGGTGGCGCATGGCTGAGCCGCTGCTCAAGGTCGAGGGGCTGACCCGCTATTTCGACGTCTCGAAACCCTGGCTGAACCGGGTGATCGAGCGCGAGGCGAAGCAGTGGCTCACCGCCACCGCCGATGTCAGCTTCGAGATCGCGCGCGGCGAGACCTTCGCGCTGGTCGGCGAATCGGGGTCGGGCAAGTCAACCATCGCCAAGATGATCGTGGGTCTCCTGGAGCCCTCGGCCGGGCGGATCGTCTTCGACGGGCAGGAGATGGACTTCGCCTCGGGGCGCGAGATGCGGGCCCTGCGCAAGCGGTTCCAGATGATCTTCCAGGACCCGTTCGCGAGCCTCAACCCGCGCTGGCGGGTGGGCGACATCATCGCCGAGCCGATCCGCACCTTCGGGCTGATGTCGGGCGCCGAGGTCGGCCGCGAGGTCGGGCGGCTTCTGGAGGTGGTGGGGCTCGGCGCGGCGGATGCGTTGAAATTCCCGCACGAATTCTCGGGCGGGCAGCGGCAGCGGATCGCGATCGCCCGCGCGCTTTCCTCGAAGCCCGAATTCATCGTCTGCGACGAGCCGACCTCGGCGCTGGACGTGAGCGTGCAGGCGCAGATCCTCAACCTGATGCGCGACCTGCAGGACGAGTTCGGCCTGACCTACCTGCTCATCAGCCACGACCTGAGCGTCGTGCGGCACATGTCGAACCGGATCGGGGTCCTCTATCTCGGCCGGCTGGTCGAGATCGCCGACGGCAGGAAGCTCTTCAGCGATCCGGGCCATCCCTACAGCCGGATGCTGCTCGACGCGGTGCCCGACCTGACGCTCTCGGGGCGCCGGCGCCGGCAGGTCGAGGGCGAGATCCCGAACCCGATCGACCCGCCGCCGGGCTGCGCCTTCCACCCCCGCTGCCCGCATGCCTTCGACCGCTGCCGCGCCGAGATCCCGCAGCCGAAGCGGCGCGGGACCGGCGAGGTCGCCTGTTTCGCGGTCGAGGAGGGCAAGATCTGACCGGGCATCCGACCGGGGGTACATCGCCGCCACCCGGTTGCCCGCACGGACTTGCCTTGCAGCAGCCGGAAAATGCTTTCGTTCGGGTTAATGGAAATCTTCTTTCCACATGATTTCAATGATTTGGCGAAAGGTCCACGCGTGGACCGCCGGTCCTTTCCTGCCCGCGGCGCGGCTCAGACGATGCGGATCGCCTTGCGGTCGATGGCCAGCATGTAGCCCTGCCGCGCGATGTTGCGCACCAGAAGCTCGCTCACGATCTGGTTGCCGAGGCTGTCGCGCAGCCGCTTGATGCGCATCGCGCCCGAGGCCTCGTCGCAATCGGCGGCGTCGCGGCCGCTGATCACCGCCTCGATCTGCGCGCCCGAAAGGATGTCGCCGTCCATCCGCGCCTCGGCCAGCACCGCGAGCGTCTCGACCGCCGCCTCGGTCAGGGCGAATTCCATGTCGTTGAGCGCCACCTTGCGCTCGGCCCGGTTGACGACCAGCGACGAGACCTGGATGCCGGCGCGTTCGAGCTGCGCCAGCCGCCGGTTGAGCGTGATCAGCACGAGGATCACCACGAGCGCGGTAATCAGGAGCCCGCTGGCGAAGACCATCAGCACGAAGATCACCATCCGGTACGAGCGTAGCGTCTCGGCGAAGGCGGTGCCCGACAGCGCCAGAATCTCCAGAAGCTTGATCTCGGCCTGGCCGGTCAGGTCGGCATTCTCGACGAAGATCCGCTCGACTCGCGCGTTGAACGCCCCGGCATCGGGCAGGTTGGCGAACAAGAGCGCCGCCGTCCCCGCCAGCACGACGACGATGGCGACGAAGCCCCAGATCACGGCGCGCGAGGCGGTGCGCGTCAGGTCAGTAGCGGAGGAAGAACCGTCCTGCATTCTCTCTCCTCGACTCGAGCCCCTCGGGCCCGAATGTGGACATGATCTGCAGGAGAATCCAGCCATCCCGTTCCAGCCTTGGGGAAAGATGCGCGGCCGCGGCGCGGGCGTCGCCGCAGGCCGATGCAGGCAGTTCGGCCACCCCGTAATGCAGCCGCAACGGGTTGTCCTGCTTGGCCTTGTAGTCTGCATAGCACTGCGCCGCCGCGGGCAGGCCGGCGACAAGCGCGATGACGAGGGCAAGGGCGGGAATGCGCGGTTTCATGCCGGCAGCATTGCCCGCGCCTCGCGGATAATCAATATCCTGCGCGTCCGGTTCGTGTGGGGTACAGGCGCTATCGGATAACAGGGCACGACGCTTGCCCGGCGCGCACGAAGGGTCCAGACTTTGACCTTGTGATTCCGCAGTGCCGGTCACCGTGCCCGTCATGGGCCGCAAGCGCCTCTGGCTGCCCCTCGTGGCCGGCATCGGCACCGAAAGGACGGACCGATGACACAGGCTATCTCCGGCGTCCCCGCTTCTCGCCCGGCCGGCATCCTGCGACGCGGCAGGCTGCTCGTCTCGGCCGCCGCCATCGCGCTGGCCGGCATCGCCGCGCCCGGCGGCCCGGCGCGGTCGCAGTCGGCCGACGAGATCCTCGCCTTCATCCTCGGCGCGGCGGCGGTGGCAGTGATCGTGCGCTCCTTCGAGCAGGACGCCCGCCCCCGGCACCGGCTGGGCGCCGGCAGGCTGCCCGATGCCTGCCTCGAGACGGTGCGGCTGAATCGGCGCCATATCGACCTCTACCACGCCGGCTGCCTCGGCTGGTACGGGTTCGACCGGTTGCCACGGCGCTGCGAGACGCGGATCCGCACCAATGTCGGCGTCCGGCGCTACTTTCTCGCGCAATGCCTCTACGAGGCGAATTACCGGCCTGAGCGCGGATGGGTCTCGGGGCCGCCGTTCTGGGACGCGCCGTGGGTCGCACCCCGTCCCCGCGCCCTGCCGCCGGTCACCACACCGCATCATCGCGAGCGCGACGAGCGCGGCTGGCGCCAGGGCCGGAGCGGACGCGACCACGACCGCGGCGGGCGCGGCTGGGACGGGCACGACCGCGACGACCGGAACCGGTGGCGCGACGGGTCCCGGCGCAGCGAAGAGCGTCGCAGCCGGAGCCGGGACCGCCGCGGCGAGGAAAGCAGCGACTGGAGCCCTCGTGGCCCCGGCAGCAATGTCGACATCTGGAACGTCGGTCCCTGACGCCCGCGCCTCGGACGGCTCGCGGCGACGAACGGGAGGCGATCGCCGGGCAGCGCCCGCGCGATTCTCCGTGCGCCGCGCGCCGGCCACGACGCGCGCGGCCCTTCGGCAAGGAAGCGCGCAGGTGGGCGGATATCGGCTAGCAGCGGGAAACCGCGGGGCAATCGGGTGGTTGTTATCGCGTAGCAGTCACCCGTTATTGCCTGTCACGGCCGAGGGGCGGCAGGCTTATCGCATTGAGGCGCACAACGTGGCTTGCCGTCGCGGCCCAAGCGCCAGAAGCGAAAGGATGAACGCATGACCACGATCTCCCCCGCCTTCGGCGCCTTCACCCGCCGGACCTCGCGCCGGCTGAAGCTCATCGTGTCGGCTGGGGCCATCGCGCTCACCGGGCTGGCCACCAGCGCCGCGCCGGCCCGGTCGCAGACCTCGGACGAGCTGATCCGGTTCCTTCTGGGCGCCGCAGCCGTCGCGGTCGTGGTGCGCGCCATCGATTCCTCGTCCTCGGCCTCGAGCCGACGCGGGCACGTGCCGCGCGGCGTCCTGCCGGTGGCCTGCATGGAAACGGTGCGGATGAACCGCCGGCATGTCGATGTCTACCACACCGGCTGCCTCGGCTGGTACGGGATCGACCGGCTTCCGCGGCGCTGCGAGGTGCAGATCCGCACCGATCGCGGGCGGCGCAGCTATCACCTGGCGCAGTGCCTGCATGAATCGGGCTGGCGGCCGCAATATGCCTCGGCGCCGAGCCGCCCGCGGCATGACTGGACACCGCCGCGATCGCATCACCGGCGCGACTGCCCACCCGGCTGGCAAGGGGCGCCGCGGCGTCACCACTACAGCCATTGCGAACGCGGCGGTCGCTGGTCCCACCGGTGAGCGCCGCCATGAGATCCGCCCGCAACTCTTTGGTAATGCTTCACGCGTATCACGGGCGGCAGTACGAGTACTGTGCGTAACGAGTGCGGTAACGCGTGCTTCGAGTATGCGTACCAAGTCCCGGCGTTTGGGCCGGGCGGGGCGGGCCTCCGGGCCCGCCCTTCCCGTCTCCGCCTTCGGCTTGATCCTCGGCGTATGCGATGCCATGACCGGGCCATGCGTCGCTTTCGCACCCTTCCCGATTTCTCTACCGAGACTCGCGCGCGCGCGCGCGGCTTTCGCCGGATCGCCGGCGTCGACGAGGCCGGGCGCGGACCGCTGGCCGGGCCGGTCGTGGCGGCGGCGGTGATCCTCGATCCCGCCGATATTCCGGCGGGGCTGGCCGATTCCAAGACGCTGGGCGCGGCCCGGCGCGCCGCGATCGCCGACGAGATCCGCGCCCGCGCCCGCTTCGCCATCGCCGAGGCCAGCGTCACCGAAATCGACCGGCTGAACATCCTGCAGGCAAGCCATCTGGCGATGCGCCGCGCGCTCGCCGCGCTGGAGCCTGCGCCCGACCTCGCGCTGATCGACGGCAACCGGATGCCCGGCGACCTGCCCTGCGCGGCCGAGACGCTGGTGAGGGGCGACGCGCATTGCCTGTCAATCGCCGCCGCCTCGATCCTCGCCAAGGTCGCGCGCGACGCGATCATGGTCGATCTCGCGCGCGAATTCCCCGCCTTTGGCTGGGACCGCAATGCCGGCTATCCCGTGCCCGCGCATCTGGCCGGACTCAAGCGCTGGGGCGTGACCCCATATCACCGGCGTAGCTTTGCCCCAGTACGCAAGATATTGTATGAAGAAAAGAAAATAAGCCACTGATTCAAAAAGAAATTGACGTGGAATCGAGCTTGCGCCATCCTGACCCCGAAGCGCCCCGGCAGCAACGGAGGGCGCGGGTATGAGGCAGAGATGGCAGTGAAACGGCGGGCGGAGGTGGCCGAAGTGCTTCCGCGCAACGAGATTCTTGGTGGCGACTGCATCGAGGTGATGCGCGGACTGCCGGCGGGCAGCGTCGATCTCGTCTTCGCCGATCCGCCCTACAACCTGCAGCTGAAGGGCGAGCTGCACCGGCCCGACAACAGCCGCGTCGATGCCGTCGACGACGACTGGGACAGGTTCGACAGCCTCGTTGCCTATGACCGGTTCACCCGCGCCTGGATGGCCGAGGCGCGGCGGCTTCTCAAGCCCGACGGCGCGATCTGGGTGATCGGCTCCTATCACAACATCTTCCGGGTCGGCGCGGCGCTGCAAGATGCGGGCTTCTGGATTCTCAACGACGTCGTCTGGCGCAAGGCGAACCCGATGCCGAATTTCCGCGGCAAGCGGCTGACCAACGCGCACGAGACGCTGATCTGGGCCTCGCGCGCCGATGCATCAAGATACACCTTCAATTACGAGGCGCTGAAGGCGCTGAACGAGGGCGTGCAGATGCGCTCTGACTGGGTGCTGCCGATCTGCACGGGCCACGAGCGTCTGAAGGACGCGGGCGGGGGCAAGGCGCACCCGACACAGAAGCCGGAGGCGCTTCTGCACCGTGTGCTTTTGGGAACCACCCATCCCGGCGATCTGGTGCTGGACCCGTTCTTCGGCACCGGCACCACCGGCGCGGTGGCGAAGATGCTGGGCCGGGACTTCATCGGCATCGAGCGCGACGAAGGCTACCGGGCGCTGGCCGCGAAACGGCTGGAAAAGGTGCGCGCGCTCGATGCCGCCGCGCTCGAGACCTCTGCCTCGAAACGGGCCGAGCCGCGCGTCCCCTTCGGGCAACTCGTCGAACGCGGGCTGCTCAGGCCGGGCGAGGTGCTGGTCTCGCCGCGCGGGCAGGCGGCCAGGGTGCGCGCCGACGGCTCGCTCGTCTCGGCAGAGCATCGCGGCTCGATCCACCAGGTGGGGGCGGCGCTCGAGGGCGCGCCGTCCTGCAACGGCTGGACCTACTGGCAGTTCCGCCGCGACGGACAGCTCATCCCGATCGACATCCTGCGGCAACAGATCCGCGCCGAGATGGGGCGCGACGGCTGACAGGTTTCCGCCAGCGCCGGCCGACCGAAGCCCGGTCGGCGCAAACTCGACCCCGCCCTCGGGCGGGGTCTTTTTCCTGTCGCTGCCGCCGGCGCGGGGTGCGCAAATTTGCACACAGCCACAACTGATTGATATATATTGTAAATTTCAGAAAATTAACCACAACGAAAGGTCTCGCCGCGTCGACGGCGACGTTCGAGACGCCCGAGTAGCCGGCAGTCAGTAGCGGTCGGCCTCGGGGTCGGGATCGACCGCCGCCTCGCCGTCGCGGCCGGGGACGACATAGTCCTCGCGGAACCAGCGGCCGAGATCGACATCGGCGCAGCGGCGCGAGCAGAACGGCCGGTAGGACGCATCGCGGGGCTTGCCGCAGACCGGGCAACGCGCGGCGCGGCTCATGCGGCCAGCCAGTCGGAAATCGGCGCGCGGTCGCGCCGGCGCTGCAATTCGTAGTTGCCGAGCGGCGTCCAGCCGGCGAGCACCGTCTCGGCGCTCTCGCCGCGGAAGGCCTTGCGCAGCACCTGCTCCAGCGCCGCCCGGTCGCGTTTCGGGAAGGGGGCGAAGTCGATCACCACCTGCCCGCCAAGGCCGCGCAGCCGCAACTGACGCGGCAGTTCGCGCGCCGCGGCGATGCCGGCCTTCAGCCCGGCGGCGGGCGAGGTGTCGGGACCGGTATTGACATCGACGGCGACGAGCGCGCGGGTCGGCTCGATCACCATCGTGGCACCGGCGGGCAACGGCACCTGCGGACGGACGAGCGCGTCAATCGCCTCGCGCACGCCGTGGTGGTCGAGCGCGTCGGGGCCGTCGTCGAGGATGTCGGGCGCCGGCCAGTCGCGCCAGGCGATGTCGCGCGGCGCGGGGGCGTCGAGCAACAGTTCGGGCGAACCGCTCGTGTCGGCGCAGATCGCCTCGGCGAGCGCGCGCAGCTCGGCCGCCTCGGCGGCGATCTCCTCCGCCGGCGCCTCCTCGCAGGCCGAGCGCAGGATCAGGCCAAGCGACGGCTCGGCCCCGGCGAGCACCGCTTCGGCCAGCGTAGTCAGCTCGCCGCGCCTCCCCTCGTTGCGGATCCGGCGCGAGACGTTGATGCCGGGCGCGTCGGGCGTCAGGATCACCAGCCGGCCCTTGATCAGGAGCCGGGTCGCGAGCGGCAGCGCCTTGCCCGGCTCGGCCACGCCCGCGACCTGCACCAGCACCGGCTTGCCGGGCGCGAGGCCCCGGGTCTGGCGCAGGAAGCCGCGCCCGCCATCGGGAAGATCGACGAAGACACCGCCCAGCCCCTTGACCGGCCGGCCGACCGTGCCGCGCAGGATCGCGCCGGGGGCGAGGCCGTCGGCGGCGAGCGCCAGGTCCTCGAGCCGGCCATCGACCAGGCGCGCGGCGATCTCGCGCCCGGCGATCGCGCCGATGGCGATGACCGAACCCTTCATGCCGCGCACCTTATCCCGGCGGCCTGCAGTAGCTGCGCGGTCTCGGCCAGCGGCAGGCCGACGACGCCGGTGAACGAGCCCGAGATCCACGGGATGAAGGCCCCGGCCCGGCCCTGGATGCCGTAGCCGCCCGCCTTGCCCTGCCATTCGCCGCTATCCAGGTAGCCGTTGAGCTCGCAATCGGAGAGCCGCTTCATCTTCACCGCCGTCACCACCTCGCGCTGCAGGATGCGTCCGTCGAGGCGCAGGGCGATGGCGGTGATGACCGAATGCCGTCGCCCGCCCAGCAGGTGCAGGAACTCGGCCGCCTGCGCCGCGGTCTCGGGCTTGCCGAGGATGCGCCGGCCGAGCGCCACGGTCGTGTCGGCGGCGAGCACCGCCTCGCCGGCCTCCGCCGGTACGGCACGCGCCTTTTCCAGCGCCATGCGGGCGCAGTAGGGCCGCGGCAATTCGCGCCGCCCCGGGGTCTCGTCGATATCGGCGGGACGCACCGCGTCGGGCACGACGCCGATCTGCGCCAGCAGTTCCAGTCGGCGCGGACTGGCCGAGCCGAGGACGAGGCGCATTACTTGAAGCGGTAGTTGATCCGCCCCTTGGTCAGATCGTAGGGGGTCATCTCGACCTGGACCCGGTCGCCGGCCAGAACCCGAATGCGGTTCTTGCGCATCTTTCCTGCCGTGTGAGCGATGATCTCATGGCCGTTTTCCAGCTCGACCCGAAACGTCGCATTCGGCAGGAGTTCCTTCACGACACCGGGAAATTCGAGCAGTTCTTCCTTGGCCATGGTCACTCCGTTGCAGTTTCCCCCGCCTGTGAGCGGGCGATGCCTAAATGCGCCTTTGGCGGGGGAATTTCAAGGTTCAACTTGCCCGGATGGTTGCCAGCGGCACCGAAAGCCGGGCCTCCTGCTCGCTCCAGTGGAGGAAGTTGAGGACGCCACCATCTGCACGTGTATCGGCGATCAGCCGGCGCGAGATCGTGGCAAGGGTCCAGCCCGGCGCGTCGCGATCGCCCTCGGCGAGGACGCCGTCGGCGGGCCAGCCACGGTCGGGCGGGCCGTAGATGCCGGCGCGGCCGGTATTCTCCTCGCAGCCGGCGCACCAGTCCGACCGGCCGACCAGCGGCGCCTGGACCGCGACGCACTGGTTTTCCAGCGCCCGGGCCATGGCGCCGACGCGCACGCGGTTGTAGCCCGCCCAGGTCTCGGTGCAGGAGGGCGCGAGCAGGATCTCGGCCCCGGCCTCGGCGAGGCGGCGCGAGAGGAGCGGGAATTCGCTGTCGTAGCAGATGACCACGCCGATCCGGCCGAGCGGCGTGTCGAAGAGCGTGAGCCCGTCCGCGCCGGGGACGACGTCCCAGTCCTCGCGCTCGAAGCGGACCATGATCTGCTTGTCCTGGTGGCCGAGCATGCCCTCGGGACCGAAGAAGGTGGCGCGGTTGACCGGCCGGTTGCCGGTGAAGACCGGCCCCGTGCCGCCGAGGATGAAGACGCCGTGCTCGGCCGCCAGCCGCGCATGCAGCGCATCGGCCGCCGGGCGGTGGCGGGCGGCCTCGGAGAGCGCGCCCTCGAGGTCGGCGGCGACGGCCCGGCCGCCGAAGCTGGCCAGTTCCATCGCGGCGTATTCGGGAAAGACGAGGAGCTGGGCGCCCTGCCCCGCGGCCTCGGCGACCCAGCGGGCGATCTTCGCCTCGTAGTCGGCGAAGCTTTCGAACCAGTCGAGTGGATAGGCGGCGGCGGCGATCGTCACGCTGTCGGTCATGTCAGCCTCCGGATCCAGAATTGCAGCGGCTTGCGGCTCTCCGCGGCCTCGCCGAGATCCTTCCAGGCGAAATGCGCGACCACGCCGGGCAGGGGCGCGTAGCCACGTGATGTCCAGAATGCGTCCAGCGGCCGGTAATCGGCGGGACGGGCGGGATGGTCGGTGGGACGAACGACGGCGCAGAAAGCGACATATGCACGGCCGAGATCGCGCGCATGCGCCTCTCGGATATCAAAAAAGCGATGCCCGATTCCGCGCCCGCGATATTCGGGGAGGAGCACACTTTCGGCGCAGTAGAAGATTTCCGACAATTCCAGACCGGTTGCCGCGAAGGCGGTGGCGAAGTCGTCGGCATGGTCCTCCATCGGCGTGCCGGTCGCCGCACCGACCAGCTTCGCACCGTCGAAGGCGCCGACGAGGATCGCGCCGGGGCTGGAGCGGTAGGGTTCGAGATAGCGCCGCTCGTAGGCGAGATCGCCGTCATAGAGATAGGGGAAGGCGCGGAAGACCCTGATGCGCAGCCGCGCCACGTCGTCGAGCGCGGCCTCGAGCGCCGCGCCCGTCAGCGCCTCGACGCGGATCGTCATGCCGAGACCTGCTCGATCCAGTCCTGCAGGTTGTAATGGGTGGTGACGCGGGTGATCCGGCCGTCCTTCAGCGCGAAGAAGGTGCCGCCGGGCAGGACATAGCGCTGGCCGCGCGCCTCGGGCAGGCCGGGATCGGTCTTCAGGTACTGCCCGTGCACCGTGAATTCGGCCGCCGCCCGGCTGCCGTCGTCACTGACGAAGATCACGATGTCCTTCAACTCCTCGCGGTAGCTCACGCCCATGTGGCTGCAGAATTCGGCGAACTTCGTCCTGCCGCGACGGATGTCGCCCTGGTTGACGTGATGCTCGACATCGTCGCTGACGAGCGCCAGCATCCCCTCGGCATCGCCGGCGTTGAAGGCGGCGTAATAGGCTTCGATGATCTCGCGGGTGGTCATGCGGACTTCTCCTGTGGTTTCGTTTCGCTTGGCGGGCCGAAGCGTTCGAGCATTCGGGCGCGGATCTGGTCGCGGGTCTGGCGATAGGCGGCGAGTTTCGCCTCGCGTCCCTCGCCCAGCCCGGTCGGGTCCATGATCGGCCAGTATTCCACGTCGATATGGGCAAAGCGCGTCAGCTCCAGCGCCATGCGCTGGCTGGCCGGCGACAGCGCCACGATCAGGTCGAACTGCGCCAGGTCGTCGCCCCATTGCGCCATCTCCTCGAAGCTGCGCGAGCGGTGGCGCGAGAGTTCCAGCCCGATCTCGGCGCTGACCGCGATGGCGAAGCCGTCGATCTCGAGGTCGTTGTGCACGCCCGCCGACTGGACATAGGCGCGCTGGCCGTAGAAATGCTTCATCATCGCCTCGGCCATCGGCGAGCGCACCGCGTTGTGATCGCAGCAGAAGAGCACCGACTGGGGGAAGCGCCCGGCCAAGCTCAGCCCCCGCGGTTGAGCACGCAGATCAGCGTGAAGAGCCGCCGCGCGGTGTCGATATCGACCTCGGCCTTGCCCTCGAGCCGCTCCATCAGGATGCGCGCGCCCTCGTTGTGGATGCCGCGCCGGGCCATGTCGATCGCCTCGATCTGGCTCGGCGGCAAGCGCTTCACCGCGTCGAAATAACTGTCGCAGATCTGGAAATAGTCCTTCACCACCTGCCGGAACGGGCCGAGGCTGAGATGGAACTCGGCGACCTTTCCACCCGCTTCCTGGGCGATGTCGACGACGAGCCGCTTCTCGCGCACGGCGAGCCCCAGCCGGTAGGGGCCAGGCGGGATCTCGCGGCCATCCCGCGCGGGGAGGGTGAAACTGTTGTCCTCGAGCAGGTCGAAGACCGCCACGCGCCGCTCCTGCTCCATCGCGGGGGTGGGGGCGGGCAGGCCCGAATCGTCGATCTCGATATGGCAGATGCGGCTCATGCGGGCGGCCTTTCGAAAACAGGCCCCCTGATGCAACAGTGCCCCGGCGGGATCAAGCACTCCTTGCCGGGGAGCGATCGATCGGCTAAGGCGCGGTCGAGCGCGTGGCGATGGCGTCGCCGCGGGGGCATGGCCCGAAGCTCGCGGTCCCCGCCGGTCGCCGGCGGACCGCCGCGTCCTGTACGCCGGGACCCCAGGGGTCCCGCATCACGGGCGGACCCCGAACCGGAGGTCTGACCATGAACGAACGTCCCGCCTTCTTCCGCTTCCACCAGGGCCCGCGCGTCCTGCCCTTCGCACCCGGCGAATACGAGGCCCGGCTTGCGACCCTGCGTCGCGCGATGGCCGAGGCCGGCGCCGAGGTCGCGCTCTTCACCTCGATGCAGAACATCGCGTATTATTCGGGCTTTCTCTACTGCGCCTTCGGCCGACCCTACGGGCTGGTAGTGACGGCCGGGGACAGCGTTACGATCAGCGCCGGGATCGACGGCGGCCAACCCTGGCGCCGGTGCCACGGCGACAACCTGACCTATACCGACTGGGCGCGGGACAATTTCTGGCGCGCGGTGGCGCATGTCGCGGGCGCGGGCCGCGCGGTCGGGTACGAGGGCGATCACCTGACGCTGGCGCAGTCCGCGAAGCTCGACGCCTTCCTCGCGCCGCGGGCGCGCATCGACCTCGCGTCGGCAACGATGCGCCAGCGGATGCGAAAGTCGCCGGCCGAACTGGCGCTGATCCGCGCCGGCGCGGCGGTCGCCGATCACGGCGGCCACGCGATCCGCGATGCCGTGCGCGAGGGCGCGCGCGAGATCGACGTGGCCATGGCCGGGCGCGACGCGATGGAACTCGAGATCGCGCGCCGCTTCCCCGAGGCCGAATACCGCGACAGCTGGGTCTGGTTCCAGTCCGGCATCAACACCGACGGCGCCCACAACCCGGTCACCGCGCGGCGCCTGCGGCCGGGCGACATCCTCAGCCTGAACACCTTCCCGATGATCTCGGGCTTCTACACCGCGCTCGAGCGCACGATGTTCCTGCGCGAGGTCGACGATGCCTCGCTGGCGATCTGGCAGGCGAACGTGGCGGCGCACGAATACGGGATGAGCCTTCTGCGGCCGGGGGTTAGCTGCGCCGAGGTTACGGCGAAGATCAACGCCTTCCTCGCCGAGCGCGATCTCCTGCAGTACCGCAGCTTCGGCTACGGCCATTCCTTCGGCATCCTGAGCCACTATTACGGGCGCGAGGCGGGGCTGGAACTGCGCGAGGACATCGAGACGGTGCTCGAGCCCGGCATGGTGATCTCGATGGAGCCGATGCTGACCATCCCCGAGAGCCGGCCCGGCGCCGGCGGTTATCGCGAGCACGACATCCTGATCGTCGGCGAAGCGGGGGCCGAGAACATCACCGGCTATCCCTACGGCCCCGCGTTCAACGTCGTGGGCTGACCGGTCCCCGGCGCCCGAAACGCACGGGTTACCCGCCTCCGGCCGGCGCATCGAAGATGCTTGTCCGTCGCCGGGCCGGGCTCGCGCTCGACGAGCGCGAGCCTGGGGGCACCCGGGCCATGTCGCGAATTGACCGGCACCGGTTGCGGGCCTAGGCTCGCACCCGGCGCTTCGCGCCATGCGCAGACACGGAGTTTCACGATGCGCGATTTCTTCATCCGCTCTTTCGAGCTGATCGTCGGCCTTCTGGTGATCATCATGTCGATTGTTGTTCTCGTCGCCGGGCTCGGTGCCATGGTCGGCGCCGGGCAGGCGATGGGCGGGCCGGGCGGCTTCTTCGCCGGGCTCGCGATCCTCGTGATCGGCGGGCTCTACGTGCTCTTCATCGGCGGGGCGATGTATCTGGGCCTCGGCATCTACCAGAACACGCGCCGCACCGCCGAGGCGATGGAGCGCCTCGCCGCCGCCCGCGACTGAGCCCGCCGATGCGGGCGGCCGGGCGGCGGGGGCGACAGCCCCCGCGGCGCGAGGTCCCCTCGACGGGGGCCGAGCGCCGCCTCCGTCACCCGGTCGGCGTCGTCAGCTCCGGTTCAGTCGATCCAGTCGCGTGCGCACGCTCGCGCCATGCGCCTGCAGCCCCTCGGCCCGTGCCAGCCGCTCGGCGGCGGGGCCGATCGCGGCAAGCGCTGCCGGCGTCATCCGGGCGATGGTGGTGCGCTTCATGAAGTCCAGCACCGACAGCCCCGAGGAGAATCGCGCCGAGCGCGCGGTCGGCAGGACGTGGTTCGGCCCGCCGACATAGTCACCGATCGCCTCGGGCGTCCAGTGGCCGAGGAACACCGCGCCGGCATGGCGGATCCGCGGCAGCAGCGCCTCCGGATCCTCGACGCAAAGCTCCAGGTGTTCGGGCGCGATCCGGTCGGAAAGCGCCGCCGCCTCGGCGAGATCGCGCGCGACGATCAGCGCCCCGTGCCGGCGCCAGCTCTCACCGGCGATCGCGCGGCGCACGAGGCCCGGGAGCTGCCGCTCGACCGCCGCGGCCACCGCCTGCCCTTCGGCCGCCGAGGTGGTGATCAGGATCGCCTGGGCGCTCTCGTCATGCTCGGCCTGGCTGAGCAAGTCGAGCGCGATCCAGTCCGGCTCGCCCGTGCCGTCGCCGATCACCAGGATCTCGGACGGGCCGGCGATCATGTCGATGCCGACGCGCCCGAAGACCCGGCGCTTGGCCGCCGCCACCCAGGCATTGCCCGGCCCGGTGATCTTGTCCACGGCGGCGATTGTCTCGGTCCCGTAGGCCAGCGCCGCGATCGCCTGCGCCCCGCCGATGCGCCAGATCGTCTCGATGCCGGAGAGCCGTGCGGCCAGCACCACCAGCGGGTTGATCCTGCCCTCGGGCATCGGCGCGCAGATCGCCAGCCGCTCGACGCCCGCGACCTGCGCCGGGATGGCGTTCATCAGCACCGAGGACGGGTAGCTCGCCGACCCGCCCGGAACGTAGAGCCCGGCCGAGGCGACCGGACCCCAGCGCCAGCCCAGCGTCGCGCCCTCGGGATCGGTCCAGCGCGCGTCCTCGGGAACCTGGCGCACATGGTAGGCGCGGATACGCTCGGCCGCGGTTTCCAGTGCGCGACGATCCTCGGAGACGACAGCGGCGCAGGCGGCGTTGATCTCTTCGGGCGAAAGCGCCAGCGTCGCCGGCGTCAACTGCAGCCGGTCGAAGCGCGCGGTGAGTTCGATCAGCGCCGCGTCGCCGCGCGCGCGCACATCGGCGATGATCGCGGCGACGGCGTCGTCGACCTCCTGCGCCTCCTCCCGCTTGGCGCCAAGAAGCGCGGTGAAGGCGGCCTCGAAACCCGCCTCGCGGGTCGACAGGAAAAGCGGCATGATCGATCCTTCACTCGATCCGGTGGGCCGGCGCGCGGCGCGCGGGCGCGACATAGGGGCGGGTGACGTCGCAGAGTTGCACCTCCAGGCAGTCGACATCGAGCGCGAGCGCCCCGTCGCCGGAAAAGACCAGCGTCACCCGGCCCGGACCAGCCGGCGCATCGGCCTGCGCCTCCCCCGCCGCGGGTTCCCAGACGATGGCCAGAAGCGCGAGCACGGTATCGGCGCCGCGCGCCTCGAGCCCCTGATGGCGCGCGGCGCGCACATCGGCGAAATCGACCACCGCGCGCACCCGCTCGTAGCCCTGGCCGCGCGCTTCGGCGCGGTCCCGATCCTCCCAGCGGAACCGGTTGACAAGCAGCGAGAAGCGCCGCCGCCTCGCGTCGTAGCGCAGATCGGCCCCGGTCATCACCGCGTCCTGCAGGAGCGCCGAGATCACCCGCAGATCTTGGGCATCGCGCGCCAGCAGCCGCAGCGGACGCTCGCGCCCCTCCTCGAAGGTCGCGTCACTCATCGCGGCGGTCCTCCTGCTCCGGTGCGCCGCCTTCCGCGCCCGCCGCCCTTGCGCGTGCCTGCGCCTTGCGCCGCGCGATATTGGCCTGCAGCGCCGCCTTCAGCCGGGCCGCGCGCGTCGCGGCGCCGGTCACCGCGACGGGCCCCTTGCTGAGCTTTTCGGCATCGGTTCCCTTCATGCCGAGGTCATAGCGCAGGCGCGGATGAGCGTCCAGATTGCGCTTGCGTGCTGAACCGTTTGCGTCTATCCACCCGCCGCAAGCGGCTGCCGTAGCTCAGTGGTAGAGCACTCCCTTGGTAAGGGAGAGGCCGTGAGTTCAATCCTCACCGGCAGCACCA
>SLPP01000279.1 GCA_007131945.1 Paracoccaceae bacterium
TCGTGATATTCCAGAAGGTTGCGGGAGCGCACAAAATTGTGCACCTGGCCACGCCGCCCGGATCCGGGCGGGATCGGCCGGGATGACGCCGGTCCTACGGCCGGCGCACCACCTCGGCGCATTGCTGCGGCAGGTCGGCGAGCGTGAACTCGCGGGGATGCCGGCGGCGGGGGGCGGGTTCGGTGCGCTCGGTCCGGGGCGGCGGGCGCAGGAAGTCGGTCACCCACCACGTCAGCGTGTCGTCGCAGCCATTGCCGCCGTTCGACAGCTCCGCCACCGTCGGCCGCTGCGTCTCGCAATGGCGCGAGCCCTGCGGGCAGCGCAGCCGGACGTGGAAGTGGAAGTTGTGCCCGGCGGCGGGGCGGATCTTCTGCAGCCAGGGCGTGTCGGCGCGCGTCGCGGTGCGGCACATCTCGATCTTCACCGCGGCGGCGACGAAGATGCGGTCCACCCGCGGGTCGCTCGCCGCGGCGCGCAGCAGCGCATGGTGCTGCGCCGTCCAGTTCGAGTTGATGCTGCGCTGATCCTCGGTCCGCACCGAGATCGAACTGATCCGCTCGCGCTCGGCCCGGCTCAGGTCCAGCCGCGGCGGCGGCAGCATCCAGATATCGGCGTCGAGCCCCATCTGGTGACTCGCATGCCCCGAAGTCATCGGCCCGCCGCGCGGCTGGCTGATGTCGCCGACATAGAGCCCGCGCCAGCCGATCCGCACCGCCTCGCGGCTCAGATCCTGGATATAGGCGATCATCTCGGGATGACCCCAGTGACGGTTGCGGGAAAGCCGCATCGCCTGCCAGGTCGGCCCCGTCTCGGGCAGGGCAACGAGCCCGTCGGCGCAGCCGCGTGCATAGGAGCCGAAGGCCTGCGGCGGCGCCACGGTGGGCATCGCGTGCGCTCCGAAGAGCTGGTTGGCCAGGTCGCGCGCCGGCGCCGGACCCGCCACGCCCACCGCCAAGGCGGCGGCGAGGATCAGGAGGGTCTGTTTTCCACGTCCCATGCCGATTCCGGTTCTCCTTCCGGCTTTACCCAGAGTAGCAGAAACAACCCCACCGCGAAAAGCAGGATCAGGGGCGAGACACCGAGCCGCTGGCTTTCGGTCAAGGTGGTGGCCAGCGCGATCAGCCCCGGCGCCATGAAGCTGAGCACCTTGCCCGAAAGCGCGTAGAGGCCGAAGGCCTCGGTCATCCGCTCGGGATTGCCCTGTCGCACCATCATCGTGCGCGAGGCTGCCTGGAGCGCGCCGCCCGAGGCGCCGATCAGGCCGCCGCAGATGTAGAACACCCAGTCGGGGGCGGTCGATCCCGGCGCGATGGGTATGAACAGGACCATCGTGCGGTCGGTCGAGACGATGATGCAGCAGACGAGGATCAGCATCAGGATGCAGGTGACGATCACCGGTTTCGGTCCGAGGCGCCGGTCCGCCCGTCCGCCGACCCAGCAGCCGATGACGCCGATTATCGAGGCGAGGATGCCGAAGACCCCGACCTGGACGATCGACCAGCCCAGCACGCCGGCGGCATAGATCCCGCCGAAGATGTAGATGCCGTTCAGGCCGTCGCGGTAGAAGGTCGAGGAGGCCAGATAGGCAAGCAGGCTGGGATGCTTTGGCAGGCGCTTGAGCGTGGTGCCGAGGTCGGACAGGCCGCGGCGAATGACGCGCGTGTCGAAGGGCGCCTGCTTCGGCGGCTCCTTCACCCAGAGGAAGAAGGGAATGACGAAGACCAGGTACCAGAGCGCGGTGAAGGGCCCGACCGACCGCGTGCCCTCGCGCGCCTCGGGGTCGAGCCCGAACAGCGGCTCGAGGCCGATCAGGGTGACGCCCCGGTCGTTCTCGGCCAGGAACAGCAGCATGATCACCAGAGCTGCGAGCCCGCCGATATAGCCGAAGGCCCAGCCCGAGCCCGAGATGCGGCCGATCTCCTGCCTGTTGCCCAGCGTCGGCAGGATCGCATTGGTGAAGATGATGCCGTATTCCAGCCCGATCATGCCGATGCCGAAGGCGATCAGGATCCAGATGAGCGTTGCCTGGTCCGCCTCCGGCACCGCCCACCACAGCGCCCAGGCGCCGACGACGTAGAGCAGCGACCAGAACAGGACCCAGGGGCGTTTCGGGCCGGTGTTGTCGGCGATGGCGCCGAGGATCGGGGCGAAGACCGCGATCACCATGCCGAAGGCGAAGTTCATCCAGCCCCACATCGCCTGCCCGGTCACCGGGTCCGGTGCCACGGCGGCGGCGAAATAGGGCGCGAAGATGAAGGTGGTCAGCAGCGTGCTGTAGGGCTGGTTCGCCCAGTCGAACCACCACCAGCCCCAGATCCGCCGGGTGTTCTTTCCCTCGGCCATGCCTGCCTCCTGCACGATGCCGCGATGAAGCCCGAAGCCGCCCGGTCAGGCAAGCCGAAATGCCCCTCTCATCGAGATTTCATCGCCGCCGCGGGGCTTTCACGGGCTTGCGTATCGCGCTAAGCGGGGCGGATGATCACGCGGGCGCACATGAAGGGCGATGCGGCGAGCACGGCGGAATACTCGCCCTGCCTCGCCTATCGCTACACGCTGACCCGGGTCTGGGACGCGGGCGGGGGGCGGGCGCTCTTCGTCATGCTCAACCCCTCGACCGCGACCGAGGTGCAGAACGACCCGACCGTCGAGCGCTGCGAGCGGCGGGCGCGGGCGCTGGGTTTCGGGGCGTTCCGGGTCTGCAACATCTTCGCCTTCCGGGCGACCGATCCGCGGGTGATGCGGGCGGTCGCCGATCCGGTGGGGCCGGGCAATGACGCGGCGATCCTGGAAAGCGCGGGCTGGGCCGACCGGATCGTCTGCGCCTGGGGCACGCATGGGGCGCATCTGGATCGCGGCCCGGCGGTGGCGCGGCTTCTGCGCGCGACGGGGCAGCCGCTCTTCCATCTGGGGCTGAGCAAGGCCGGGCATCCCAGGCACCCGCTCTATATCGGCTACGACCGCCAGCCCGAGCCCTGGGCGATCCAGGGACCGTGACCGGGTTCCTGGCTGGGTTTCCGGCGCCCGGACCAGCGGCCGAGGGGCTGTCCGGGGGCGAGCGCGTCCGCGCGTGGACCAACCCGCCCTCGACCGCGCCTGGTGTCCGGTTTTTGAAGATCAGGCAGGAAAGATGCAAAAATTCGTCACGGAAACGACGATTTCCGCAAAAATTCGACGATTTTCGTGGCGGGGACTTTTCGATATGTCTTGTGGCAGAATCCCCCGACCAGATACAACATCTGGTAGGTCAGGCCAGTTCCGTTCTGTCCGAACAGATATATCGGCGGTCGGGTCCCGCCGGTTCCTGCCGAACGGATAAGACGGATCTGGTCTCAGAGGCCGAGGGCGGCGCGGAAGCCGTCGGGGTCGTCGATCTGCAGCCGGACGGGCAGGGTCAGGACCTTGTGGCGCGTGCCGGGCGGCAGGCGGACGGCGTCCTTCTCGGTGGTGACGAGCTGGGCGCCAAGCGATTTCGCCTCGTGTTCGAGCCGGCTCAGCAGCGCCGGGCCGATCGGCTGGTGGTCGTCGAGCGGCTGGGCGCGGGCGATCTCGACGCCGAGGCTCTCGAGCGTGTCGAAGAACTTCCGCGGCCGGCCGATCCCGGCGAAGGCGAGCGCGCGCAGCCCCTGCCAGCTCATCCCGGTCTCGAGCGGCGCGAGGCGCGCGGTGAAGACCGGCAGCGCGCCGAGCACCGCGCCCCATTGTGCGCTCAAACGCGCCTGCGCGTCGGGCGCGCCGATGGCGAGGACGAGGTCGGCGCGGGCGAGCCCCGCCGCGACCGGCTCGCGCAGCGGCCCCGCCGGCAGGCAGTAGCCGTTGCCGAAGCCGGCCTCGGCATCGACGACGACGACGGCGCGGGTCTTGACCACGGCGGGGTTCTGGAAACCGTCGTCCATCAGCACCACCCCGGCGCCGGCGGCCTGCGCGGCGCGCACGCCGGCGGCGCGGTCGCGGGCGATCCAGCAGGGGGCGAAGGCGGCGATCAGCAGCGGCTCGTCGCCGACCTCGGCCGCCGAATGTCGGCGCTGATCGACCTGCAGCGGGCCGGAGAGCCGCCCGCCATGCCCGCGCGAGACGACATGGACCGCCCGTCCGCGCTCGGCCAGCATCTGCGCCAGCGCGATCACCGCCGGCGTCTTGCCGGTGCCGCCGACGCTGAGATTGCCGAGGCAGATCACCGGCACATCGGCGCGCCAGCCGGGCCGCGCCACGCGCGATGCGGTGGCGCGGCCATAGGCCCAGCCGAGCGGGGTGAGCAGCCGCGCCTGCCAGCCGGGGCGGTCGGGCGGGTTGAACCAGAAGCCGGGCGGCCTCATGGCGTCGCCCCGGCACCGGCACCAGCACCTGCCCCGGATTGGGCCCCGGTTTGGGCCCGCACCACCTCGACGATGCGCCGGGCGAGCGCGTCGGTGGCGTCCGAGCCCTCGGTGGCGATGCTCCAGGCGCGGAGCGCGGCCTCGGCGCCGATCTCGGGCGCCAGCAGCGCGGCGACCGCGTCGCCAAGCCCGGCCGGGGCGCCGATCCGGCGCGCGGCGCGGGCGTTGCGCAGCCGGTCGAGGAAGGGCCGGTCGGACGCGGCGGAATGCGGGCCGAAGACCAGGGCCGAGCCGAGCGCGGCGGCAAGCAGCGGTGCGGGGTTGCCGGCATCGCGGGTCAGCGAGCCGCCGAGATAGGCGATGGTGGCGAGGCGCAGGAAGAGGCCGGGCTCGTCCTCGGCATCGGCGATATAGACCTGCGTCGTCTCGGTGATGTCCTGGTCGAGCGCCCGGCGGGCGCAGACGAAGCCGACATCGCGCGCCCGTTCGGCGAGCGCCGCGCCCTGCGCCGGATCGCGCGGCGCGGCGATCAGCAGCAGGCGATGGGCGCGGCGCAGCGCCTGGACATGGGCAAGGAGCACGGCCTCGGCCTCGGCCTCGGGCAGCGACCAGCCGAACCAGCAGGGCCGGTTGGCGAGCGCGTCGCGCATCGCCTCGAGCTCGAAGGCGTTGCAGGGCGGCGCCGGCGGGTAGCGGGCCAGCGTGCCACTCGGCTCGACCGGGATCCCGGCGGGGACGAGCGCGCGCAGGAAGGCGGCGCTCTCGCGGTCGGCGGCGTGGATCTCGGTAATCGCGCCGAGGAGCCCGCGCAGGAAGCCGGGCCAGAGCCGCCAGCGGCCGGGCAGGGCCGGGCGGCAGGCATCGACCAGGAAGATCGGCACGCCGCGCCGCCGGGCGGTATCGATCAGCGCCGGCGGCAGGACCGCGCCGGCGAGCACGATGAGCGCCGGCGCGTGGCGGTCGAGATGCGCCGCGATCGCCTCGGGCGCCTCGGGCGGGCCGGGATCGGCGGCGGTGCCGGTGACGAGTGTCGCCGGCGCGGCGCGCAGCTCGCCGATCTGCCGGGCGAGGAGGGCGAGCGTCTCGGCGGCCTCGGCATCGGTCGCGTGCA
>SLPP01000365.1 GCA_007131945.1 Paracoccaceae bacterium
CCCTTCGCCGGCAGCGGGCGCGAGAGGTCCGGCACCGGCGGCGGCGGCGAGAGATCCTCGTAGAGCGCGCGCGCCTCGGGGGCCGGGCCGCGCCTTGTGCCGGGGGCGAGGATGCGCACCACCGCCACCCGCCGGCCGAGGGTGAAGGTCAGCACGTCGCCGGGGCGCACCGGCTGGGCGGGTTTGGCGACGACACGGCTGTTGACACGCATCCGTCCCCCGGTCACCGCCGCCGCGGCGAGGCTGCGCGAGCGGAAGAAGCGCGCGTGCCAAAGCCACCGGTCGAGCCGGATCGGCCCGTCCCCGGCCGCGCGGTCCTCTGCCGGCATCGGCTCAGGTCTTGTCGCGCAGGCCCATCAGGGCGGCGGCGAAGGGATTGTCGGGATCGATCCGGTCCTTCCGGCGATCGGGCGCGGCCGAATAGCTGCGCGGTCCCTCGCTGCGCGGGCCATCCTTGCGGGGGCCATCCTTGCTGGGCCGGTCCTTGCGCTGGCCGTCCTTGCGCGGGCCGTCCTTCTGGCGCGGCTTTGCCTCGCCCCGCACCCCGCCATCGGCGGCGGGCTGGCCGGGCTTGCCCTCGCGCGGCTTGCGCTCGCCCCTGGCGCCGCCTTGATCGGCGCGGGCCTGGCCCTCGCCGCGGCGGCCGCGACGGGCCTCCCCGCGCGGGCGCGGCGCCCAGCGGAATGTATAGAAGACCTCCATCTCGACCTCGGCGGCGGCTTCCGCCCCGCCAGTGGCGGCGGCCTCGGCGACAGTCGTGGCGTCGGCGGGGTCAGGTGGCGCGGCGTCGGTCACGGCCTCTGCCTCGGATGCCCTGTCCGCCGGCTGTGTCTCTTCCTCCGACGCGATACCGGCTGCCTCCGCGTCCGCGCTCGCCGTCGGTGCGCTCTCCGTCGGCGCGGTCTCCGCGGGTTCGGTCTCCGGCGTCTCCGTCTCCGTTGCGACGATGCGCGCCCCGGCGGCCGCGGCGGCGGCGCGTGCGGCGATCTCCTCGGCGGTCATCTCGACCGGCGCGGCGGGGCGCGTCTTGACCCGCTCGCCGCGTTCGGCGGTGTAGCCGAGCCCCTGCATCAGGTCGGCGAACTGCTCGAGCGTCATGCCGGTGATCGACAGCATCTCGGGCACCGCCTCGAAACCGGCGCGGCTGTCACGGGTGCGCAGCATGTCGGCCAGCCGTTCCAGCATGTCGATGCGGATGGCGCGCGCGCCGGCGGGCTTGTAGCCGGACAGCGTGTAGTGCTCGACCGGCACGTCGGGCAGGTTGGGAATCGTGACGAGCCCCGGCGGCGGGCTTTCGGGAAACTCCTCGAGCCCCTGCATCAGCGACCACAGCACCAGCCTGAGCCGCGTCGGCGCGGGTTTCAGGAGCGCCGGCAGGAAGATCGTGAACTGGCCGAAACGGATGCCGTGCTTGCGCAGCAGCGCCCGCGCCTCCTGGTCGAGCGCGCGCACCTCCTCGGCCACCCCCTCGCGCGGGATGACGCCGAGGGCCTCGACCATGCGGAAGGCGAAGCCGCGGGCGAGCCCGGTGAGCGTCTCGTCGCGCTGCAGGCCCATCAGGGGCTCGAAGAGCGTCGCCACCTTGCGGTCGATGAAATGCTGCAGGCGACGGCGTACCTTCTCGGCGACCTCCGCGCCCGCCTCCTCGTCGACGAAGGCCTGGACCTGGGGGCGCATCGCGTCGGCGCCGGCGGTGAGCTTGCCCACCGCGTCCGAGCCCCACATCAGCCCGCCCTGTTCGGTGAAGTCGATCTCGGTATCGGGGGCGTTGTAGAACCGGTCGGCGCGCAGGTGGAAGGCGGGGGCGAGCGCGGCGACCGCGGTCTGGCGGAGCGTACGCGCCTCGTCGGGGTTCTCGGTCCTGTCCTGGCGGAAGCGGAACCCTTCCAGACGGCCGATGAACTCGCCCTCGACCGTCACCTCACCCTTGTCGTTCACCTCGGCCACAAGGCTCTCCTTCTGGTTCAACCGGCGCAGGAGCACGCTCGTGCGCCGGTCAACGAATGCTGCGGTCAGGCGCGCGTGCAGGGCGTCCGACAGTCGGTCTTCTACCGCGCGCGTCTCCTCGCGCCAATGATTTTCGTCCTCGACCCAGCCCGGCCGCTGCGCGACATAGGTCCAGGTGCGGATGAAGGCGAGCCGGCGCGAGAGGATATCAATATCGCCCTGCACCTTGTCGATGCGCGCGATGTTGCGCGCCAGCCAGTCGCGCGGGATCCGTCCGCCCTCGTGCAGGAAGCCGTGCAGCCGCGCCAGAAGCCCGGCATGCTCGTTGGGCGAGATGCCGCGGAAATCGGGGATGCGGCAGACATCCCACAGAAGCCGCACGTCGCGCGCGTCGCGCAGCCGCGCCGTCACCTCGGGCATCGCGGCAAGCGCCTTCAGCGCGCCCAGGTCGTCCGCCTCGCGCACCCGCGTCAGCCAGTCGTGCGAGGTCGGCGCCTCGAGGCTGCCGATCAGCCGCGCGAGACTGCCGAAGTCGAGCCGCGCGTTGCGCCATTGCAGCTTGCGCACCGGCAGGAACTGGTGGCTCTCGATCGCCTCGACTACCTCGGGGGCCAGCGGCCGCGCCTCGCCGGTGACGCCGAACGTGCCCGGCGCGGTGTGCCGCCCGGCGCGCCCGGCGATCTGCGCCAGCTCGTCGGGCGCGAGCGCCCGCATCCGCCGCCCGTCGAACTTGGACGTGCCGGCAAAGGCCACGTGCTTGATGTCGAGGTTCAGCCCCATGCCGATCGCGTCGGTCGCCACGAGGTAATCGACATCGCCGTTCTGATAGAGGTCCACCTGCGCGTTGCGCGTGCGCGGCGAAAGCGCCCCCATGACGATGGCGCAGCCGCCCTTGGTGCGGCGGATGAGCTCGGCAATCGCGTAGACATTCTCGACCGAGAAGGCGACGATGGCCGAGCGCGCCGGCATCCGCGCGATCTTCTTCGACCCGGTATAGGTGAGCTGCGAGAACCGCTCGCGGCGGATGAACTGCGCGCCCGGCACCAGCGCCGCGATCGCGCCGCGCATCGTGTCCGAACCCAGGAACAGCGTCTCGTGCAGCCCGCGCGCGCTCAGGAGCCGGTCGGTGAAGACATGACCCCGGTCGGGATCGGCGCAGAGCTGGATCTCGTCCACCGCCAAGAAATCGGCGCCGATCTCCAGGGGCATCGCCTCGGTCGTGCAGACCCAGTACTGCGTGCGCTCCGGCACGATCCGCTCCTCGCCGGTGACCAGCGCCACGACCGAGGGGCCGCGCAGAGCCACGATCCGGTCATAGACCTCGCGCGCCAGCAGCCTGAGCGGCAGGCCGATGACGCCGGTACGATGGCCCAGCATCCTCTCGATCGCGTAATGGGTCTTGCCGGTATTGGTGGGGCCCAGAACCGCCGTGACCCGCCCCTGCCTCGTCATCGTCCTGCCCTGCGTCGCGCGGTGCGGCCCGGTTAGCGCCCTGGATCGAAAAGGTGAAGCCCCGAAGGTGGCCGGAACCCTGGGAGGTCAGAGCTCGGTGCCCTGAAGCCGACGCTCCAGCCTGGCCAGCGCGTCCCGGATCGACGGCCGATGCGGGTGGATCTCATGCGCCGCGGCATAGGCGTCGCGCGCGGCGTCGTAGAGTTCGAGCTGTTCGAGGATGATCCCCATTCCCGAAAGCGCGCCGAAATGACGGGGATTGCGCGCCAGCACCTCCTCGATATCCGACATCGACTGCCCCAGCCGGTTGGCCTGGTAATAGGCGGTCGCGCGCCCGTTCCAGGCCTCGGCGAAATCGGGCGCGTGATCGATCACGGCGCTGAAATGAGCGATCGCATCCTCGGTCCGACCGGCGCGCAGCGCCTCCTGGCCGCGCTGAAACAGGTAGTCGGCGGTGGCCGAGCCCGAGCGCGACCAGTGACGCAGGATCTGCCGCTCGATACGCGCCCAGCGTTCCTGATCCGGCCGTGCAAGTTCGGAAAGCAGCGTCTCGACATCGGCGACCGGCGGGTCGGTCGCCTGCGCCGCGGCGGGCCACGGTGACGTGAGCAGCGCTGCCGCGACGACAAGGTTGAGAATGCCGCGCTTTCGTGTCATGGCAGAAATCTAGCATGAAGCACGCGAAAATCGAGCCTGCGCCGTGCTCGGGCGGTGCGAAACCCAATCACAGTCAGGATACCTCAATGAGCGATGTGATCGAGAAGGCCGTGGCGACACTGAACACCAAGATCGGAAGCAGCTATGACGGGACCGCGAAATTCGTCATCGAGGACGAGGGCACGATCATGCTCGACGCCTCGGGCGCGCGCGCCGGGGACGAGCCCGCGGACGTGACGATGACCGCCTCGGCCGAGACCTTCGAGGGTATGCTCCAGGGCGAGCTGAACCCGACCATGGCCTTCATGTCGGGCAAGCTGAAGATCGACGGCTCGATGAGCGAGGCGATGAAGCTCGCATCCGTCCTGGGTTGAGCCCGTCCCTGGCCGAACCCGCCCCGGCGCCGCTTTTCGACTGCGACGCCCCCGGGGGCGGGCGCGCCCTCTGGTTGCGGGCGGGCGACGGGGTGCGGATCCGGCTCGCCTTCTGGCCGGGCGCGCGCGGGCATGTTCTGATCCTGCCCGGCCGCAGCGAGTGGATCGAGAAATACGGCCTCGTCGTCGCGGCGCTCGCCGGCGCCGGCTGGGGGGCGCTGGTTCTCGACTGGCGCGGGCAGGGGTTGTCCGAACGGCTGGCGCCCGATCCCCGGCTGGGCCATGTCGCCCGATTCACCGACTACCAGATCGACCTGCACGCGGCGCTTGAGGTCGCGGTAAAACTGGCGCCCGGCCCGCTGCCGGTCATTGCCCATTCGATGGGCGGCTGCATCCTGCTGCGCGCGCTGGTCGAGGGGCTGCGGCCGCCGGCCGTCGCCATCAGCGCGCCGATGTGGGGGCTCGACCAGCCCTTCGGCCTGCGCGCCGGGCTGCGGGCGGGGGCGGCGCTGACCGGCCCTTTCGGACGGGACGCCGCCTATGTGCCGACGACGGGGCCGGATTACGGGCTGATCACGACCGAATTCGACGGCAATTCGCTGACCCGCGACCGGGCGCAGTTCGACCGGATGAAGGCGCAACTCGGGGCGCATCCGGAACTGGCCATCGGCGGGCCGAGCCTGCGCTGGATGGCGGCGGCGCTGGTCGAGATGCGCGCCCTCTCTCGGTTGCCGTCGCCGCCCGTGCCGGCGCTGATCGGCCTGGGCGGCAACGAGCGGATCGTCAGCCCGCGCGCGATCCGCGCCCGCGCCGCGATCTGGCCCGGGGCCGAACTCGTCGATTATCCTGGGGCCGAGCACGAATTGCTGATGGAAGTGCCCGACGTTCTCGACGATTTCCTGCAGCGCACTCTGGCGCTCTTCGCCCGGGCGGGGGGAACCGCCGCGTGACCGGACGGCCAAGGAAACACTCGCTGACCCTGCGCGGGCACCGCACCTCGGTCTCGCTCGAGCCCGAATTCTGGGCGGCCTTCCGGGCGCTCGCGGCGCGGCAGGGCAGGGGGATCAACGACCTCGCCGCCGAGATCGACGAAGCCCGCGGCGACCAGGGCCTCGCCTCGGCGATCCGGGTGCATGTGCTCACCGCACTGCAACGAGACGCGGCGCGCCGCGAGTCCTGACGCCGGCGATCGGCGGGCGGCCCGGCGAGGGCCGAAAAGTGGTTGAAATCTGGTTAAATTGTTAGGCGTAACATAACAAATACAGTGACTTGAGCGATTGTCCACGCGTGGACGCCACCCCGCGGCGGGCGCCGTACGACCTCGTGCCCGGGTCAGTCGAGCGCCCGCAACCCCTGCCGGAAGCGCCGCATGTTCGCCTGGTAGCCCTCGGCCGATTCGCGCAGTTTCGCCCGCGCCGCGTCATCGAGTTCGCGCACCACGCGTCCGGGGCTGCCCAGAACCAGGCTGCCGTCGGGAATTTCCCTGCCCTCGGCGATCAGCGCGCCGGCCCCGATCAGGCAGTGCCGCCCGATCCGCGCCCCGTTCAGCACGATCGCGCCCATGCCGACCAGGCTCGCGTCGCCGATCGTGCAGCCATGCAGGATCGCCGCGTGCCCGATCGTGCAGTCGCGCCCGATGGTCAGCGGATAGCCCATGTCAGTGTGCAGCACGCAATGGTCCTGCACGTTCGACCCTTCGCCCAGCGTGATCCGCTCGTTGTCGCCCCTCAGCGTCGCACCGAACCAGACCGAGGCGCCAGCCGCGACCGTCACCCGGCCGATCACGCGCGCATCGGGCGCGATCCAGCTATCCTGCGCGATCTCGGGGTGGATGTCGTCGAGGGCAAGGATCATGCTGTACCTCCGCTGCGTCGGGTCTCGACTTCGGTGTTGAGCTCGCGCACGAAATCGCTCAGCGCCGGCTGGCGGTCGCGGCGCATCCGTTCGGCGCGCACGATGGTGATCAACTCGTCGGTCGCGACCTCCAGATCCCGGTTGATCAGCACGTAGTCGTACTCGGCCCAGTGGCTGATCTCGTCGCGCGCCTTGGCCATGCGACCGGCGATCACCGCGTCGCTGTCCTGCGCCCGGCTGCGCAAGCGCCCTTCCAGCACCGCGATCGAGGGCGGCAGGATGAAGATCGAGACGACGTCGCGGCCAAGCGTCGAGTTTCGGACCTGCTGCCCGCCCTGCCAGTCGATGTCGAAGAGCGTGTCGCGCCCGGCCTCGACCGCCGCCTCCACCGGTGCGCGGGGCGAGCCGTAGTAATGGCCAAAGACCTCGGCGTGTTCCAGCATGTCACCGCGCGCGACCATCGTCTCGAAAGCGTCGCGCGTTGCGAAATGGTAGTGCTGCCCGTCGATCTCGCCCGGCCGTGGCGGACGGGTCGTGGCCGAGATCGAGAAGGAGAGTGTCGGGTCCCAGTCGATCAGGCGCCGCGCCAGCGTCGACTTGCCCGCGCCCGAGGGCGAGGACAGGATGATCAGAAGTCCGCGCCGTCGCATCGCCTACTCCAGATTCTGGACCTGCTCGCGCATCTGGTCGATCACCGTCTTGAGGTCAAGCCCGAGACGGGTCAGCGGCGCGTGCTGCGACTTCGAGCACAGCGTGTTCGCCTCACGGTTGAATTCCTGCATTAGGAAATCGAGCTTGCGTCCGATCGGCGCGTCGCTCGTCAGATGCGCCCGCGCCGCGGCGCAATGCGCCGCCAGCCGGTCGAGTTCTTCCGTCAGGTCGCCGCGGACTGCGATCAGTGCCAGTTCCTGTTCCAGTCGGCCGGGATCGATATTGGGCGCGGCCTCGCCCAGACGGTCGAGCGCGGCGCGCAACGCCTCGGCCTGATCGCCGCGCCGGCTCTCGGCCAGCGCGCGGGCTTCGCGCGTCAGCGCCTCGATCTGAGCAATCTGCCCCTCAAGTACCGTGCGCAACGCTGATCCCTCCTGCGCGCGGGCGGCGTCGAAGGCGACAAGCAGCGGGTCGAGACGGTCAAGGAGCGCGGTGACAAGTGGCGCGGGATCGGCATTCTCCGGCGCGCCGTTCAGCACGCCGCGCAGCCCCAGAAGGTCGGCCGCGGTCATCGGCGCGAGGTGGAGGCCCCGCTCGGCCGCCCGCGCCTCGGCCATCGCGACGAGATCGAGCGCGGCATCGAGCGCCGCCGCATCCATCCGCAACCCCGCCTCCCGGTCACTTCGCGCGAGCCGCAAAGACAGCGTGACGCTGCCGCGCGAGATCGCGGCGGAAAGGCGCCGACGCAGCGCGGCCTCCAGCCCGTCCAATCCGTCCGGCAGGCGCAGGCGCAGGTCGAGGCCACGGCCATTGACCGCGCGCAAGTCCCACTGAAACGAGTAATTATCTGATTTAATTGATAATTCCCCGCTCTCCGTGGCGAAGCCAGTCATGCTCTTAACCATTTGCGTAAAATGTCCCCCCAATTCGTCGCAACCCGGTTAGATTAAGACATCGGTAACGGATGTGATTCAAAGGTAAACACCGGACCTGCACCGAATGCCAGCCGCTCCCGGCCCGGGGGCCGGAGGGCTCGGGGGTCCGCCAGGGCTGGAGCTTTCCATGACCGACGTCCCGTCGAACGTCGCTTCGCTTGTCCAGGAGCAGGCCGCGCGCATTCTGCGCCTGCCTTTCGCGCTGCGGGCGCCCATTCTGGACTATCCCTCGGTCAGCCGGGTGCAGGCCTACTGGGAGCGGCTGCGTGCCGGACGCAGCATGCCCGCTCGGACCGAGATCGACCCGCGCGAGATCAGCACGTCCCTCGAATACACCTTCGTCGCCGAGACCGTGGCACCGGGCGTTGCCCGGCTGCGCGTCGCGGGAGCGCATCTGAACGACCTCCTCGGCATGGAGGCGCGGGGGATGCCGCTCAGTGTCTACATGACCGGCGAATCGCGCAACGAGCTTGCGAATGCGATCCGGCAGGTCACACAGGGGGCGCGGGCGCAGCTGCCGCTACGCTCGGATGCCGGGATCGGCAAGCCGGCGCTCGACGGGCTGCTGGTGTTGATGCCGCTGCGCGATCGCGCCGGGCAGCCGACGCGGATCCTCGGCGTGCTCGAGACTCATGGCCAGATCGGCAGACTGCCGCGCCGCTTCCGACTGGCCGGGCCGGTGACCCGACTCGTCGATACGCCTGTCGAGGGCGCGCCGGCACAACCACCGCGGAATCAGGGGCGGCCGGTCCTGACGGTCATCGAAGGGGGGCGCGCCTGAACGTCGCCGGCGCCGCGTTCGCCCGTTTTCCGCTTCAGAAGCTTCCGAGGTAACGCTTTGAACGAGGTCGCGGCGATCTTGCGATGTCGCGCATCGAGCACCCGAAAACCCGCGAGATTCGTAGGGTTTTCCAGAACGAAACTTTCGGTGCAGATCCCGACGCGACGTGACCCGGAGGTTTGTCGCGGCGTCACGTAGCAGGCGTCAGAACCGGCTGCGCAGGGTGATCGCGACATTGCGCTCGGCGCCGGGAATTTCGCCCATCGGCCAGTAGCGGCGGTTCGACAGGTTGCCGAGCGCCACCTGTAGCTCGGCCTGCGGCGAGAGCTGGATCGAGCCGCGAAAGTTGAGTGTCGCCCAGCCGCGGCTGATCCCGGGATGGGCGAGGTTGGCGTCGATCGCGCCGTCCGCCCCGCGCCGCGTGGCGCGGCTTTCGCCCTGGATGAACAGCTCGATGCTGATCGGCCGCGTTCCCCAGTCGAAATCGCGCCGTACCCCCAGCGTTCCGGCCAGACGCGGCACGCCGGTATCGGCGGTCTGAAACTCGTTCGCGAAGGTATAGCTGCGCCGGATCGCGGCGGCCGAGACGAAGGGTGTCCAGCCGTTCTGGAGACCGTGCTCGGCGTAGAGCTCCAGCCCCGTGGTGCGGGCGCGTTCGACATTGACGAACCGCCGGCAGGTGGTGGTCGCCGGGGTGCCTGGCGGGCAGGCCGCCGGTTCGCGGTCGATGAAGTCGCGCGCGCGGGTGTGGAAGAGCGTCAGGTCCAGCACCGTGCCGGCGGCGTCGTGGCGGGCGCCGAGCTCGACATTGAACGAGCGTTCGGGACGCAGGTCCGGATTGCCGATATTGAGCGCGCCGCCGCCGGGCGTGGCGGTGAAGAGCTGCTTGAGGTTGGGATAGTTGTAGCCCTGGCTGACGAGCGCCCGCAGCGCCCAGGCCTGGTTCGGTTGCCAGACAAGCCCCGCCGAGCCGAGCAGGCGCCGGTCGCGGTTGCGCGCGAGCGGGTTGACGTTCGACTCTTCCAGCGCCGCGCGCACCCAGTAGGCGCGCATGCCCAGATTGGCGGTCAGTCCCTCGCCGAGCGGGGCCTCGTGGTTGACGAAGATCGAGGTCGTGCGGATGCGCGCCTCATCCAGCCGCACCGTAGGCGGCGGGGGCGGGCCGAAGGGCGGGATCAGCGCCGAGCGCGCGTCGGCATCGAGGAAATCGTCCTCGTACTGGAAGCCCAGCGCCGTCCGATGACCGTCGATGAGCGCCAGGTCGGCATGGACGTTCAGGCCCCAGGTCAGCTGCGAGTCGCTGTTGCGCCCCTCCAGGATGGCAATGTTGGGCGGCGGCCCGAACGGGATCGGGATGGTATTGACGAAGAGCCGGTCGATCGTCTGCCGGTAGAGCGTTGCACTAAGCCGCGGCATCCAGTCGGTCAGCGCCTCGCCCTCGTAGAAGAGCGCGATTCGCCTCAGGTCGCGCTCGGGGAATTCGAAGCGCACGGCCGGATCGGTCAGGTACTGGTTGGCCGAGGTGTCATGCGCGGTGCCCTGCAGGCTAAGGTAGTGGTTCTCGAACCGTCGGCCGAGATGGACCTGCAGGCTTCGGTCCTGCAGGTCCGAGGGTCGGAGCCGCCCGATGCCCGCGGCGCGCTGATCTCCCAGTTCCGCCCGCCCGGCGGTCAGCCGCCAGTCCCAGTCCCCCGCCCGCCCGGCCAGCGAGCCCGACAGCCGCCAGCCGCGGGTTGCCGAGAAATACGAGGCCGCCAGCGTGCCCTCGAAGCGCGCGCGTGCCTCGCGTCGGGTGATGATGTTGACAACGCCACCGATTGCACGCGAGCCCGAGACCACCGAGGAGGCGCCGCGCACTACCTCGATCCGTTCGATCGTCGCGGGATCGATCACCAGCGGTGTGCCATAGGGCGTGTGGTCGGTCACCGCCATCCCGTCGATCAGGACCTGCACGCGCTGCGGTTCCTCGCCGCGAATCCGGATTCGGGCGATGCCCTGCTCGTCGATCCGCACACCCGGCACGGTGCGCAGAAGATCGGCGGCGCGCACCGGCGGGATGCGCTCGATCTGCGTCTCATTGATGACCGCAACCGAGGAGGGGTTCTCGAAGACCGCGGTCTCGAGCCCGGTGCCAAGGAGGATGATTCGTCCCAGAAGCGGCGGCTCCGCCCCGGGCGCCTGCGCGACGGCCGGGGAAAGTGCCGCACCGAGCATGGTCGCGGTCGCCAAGGCGAGGGATGCAAGGCATCCTGCAGGCCGCGCGATCGGGTATCTCGATGTCATCCTCTGTCCTCCCGGTCCGATGGATGCGCTATCGCGTCGTTCCGTTCCTAACGCATGCGACGGCGCACGAACTTGACCATGATCAAGGCGCCGTCGCATCCGCCTGCGGCATAGGCGCGCGTTCGCCGTCTCGCGCCTGGCGCGAGGCTTCGTCGGCCGGAACTGCAAGCCGCTTGCTTTTGCGTCGTTTCGTGGCACACTCCGCGACCGTGACGACAGACTTTCGGCGACCGCCTTCCGGGGCAGCCCGCATTACTGAAAGACCTGGCTGCACGGCCCGCGGGCAATGACGCCCCGGGAGATCAAGGAAGAGGAACGCACATGCCCACCGGCACCGTGAAATGGTTCAACGCCACCAAGGGTTACGGTTTCATCGCCCCGGACGGCGGCGGCAAGGATGTCTTCGTGCATATTTCAGCGGTCGAGCGCGCAGGTCTGACGGGGCTCGCCGACAACCAGAAGGTCAGCTTCGAACTGCAATCGGGCCGCGACGGCCGGGCTTCGGCGGCGGATCTGAAACTGCTCTGAGACGCTTTACGCGAGGCCGAGCGCAGCCCGCGTGGCCGGCGTCCAGCCGAGATGCAGCGCTCCAGCCGCGCGGATCACGGGGCGCTTCATCAGCGTCGGATGCGCCGCAAGCAGCGCCGCCGGAGCGGCGGCGCGTTCGGCCTCGTCGAGCCCGCGCCAGGTGGTCGAGGCGCGATTGACGAGCCTTCCGCCGAAGGTGGCGAGGAATTCCGCGATCTCGTCCGGTGCAAGCGGCTCGGCGCGGATGTCTCGGAAGGCAGCATCGGGCAGGGCCCGGATCGCTTTTCGGCAGCTGTCGCAGCCTTTCAGCCCGAAGATCGTGGTCATCGCATCCTTCCCTTCGTGCGTCCCTGGGCCGCGCCGGCGGCCAGATCTGCGAGGATCGGACAGTCCGGCCGGTGATCGCCGGCGCAGGCCTCGATCAGATCCGCAAGCGTCACGCGCAGCGACTGCAACTCGCCGATCTTCGCGTCGATCCGCGCCAGGTGCCCCTGCGCCAGCCGCTTTACGTCCTCGCTGGCGCGCGTCTCGTCCTCGTAAAGTCCGAGCAGCGCGCGGCATTCTTCGACAGAGAAGCCGAGCGCGCGGGCGCGGGCGAGGAAGGCAAGCTTGTGCACGTCGCGCGGCGCGAAGGCGCGATAGCCGTTGGCGTCGCGGCGCGGGCGGATCAGGCCGATCTCCTCGTAATAGCGGATGGTCTTGGCCGGCAGGCCCGAGGCGTCGGCGGCTTCGCCGATATTCATCCTGTCCCTCCTATTGCGCAGGGGCCATTTGCGTTCGGGTATGGGCAGCGCGCGGGCTTGTGGCCAGCGCCGGGTTCAATGCGCGCAGCCTGAGCGAGTTGGTCACGACGAAGACGCTGGACAGCGCCATGGCGCCCGCGGCCAGCATCGGGCTGAGCGTGAGGCCGAAGGCAGGGTAAAGCACGCCCGCCGCAACCGGTATCAGCGCGGTGTTATAGGCGAAGGCCCAGAAGAGGTTCTGCTTGATGTTGCGCAGCGTCGCCTGGCTGGTGGCCAGCGCGTTGACCACGCCGCGCAGGTCGCCCGACATCAGGACGACCTCGGCCGCCTCGACCGCGACATCGGTGCCGGTGCCGATGGCGATGCCGACATCGGCCGCGGCCAGCGCCGGGGCGTCGTTGATCCCGTCGCCGACGAAGGCCACGCGCCGGTCGCCCTCGCGCAGGCTTTCGACCGCCTCGACCTTGCCCTCGGGCAGCACCTCGGCAACGACCGTGTCGATCTCCAGATCGCCGGCAATGGCTTCGGCGGTGGCGCGCGCATCGCCGGTGATCATGGCGACCTTCAGCCCCATCGCGTGCAGCGCCTCGATCGCGGCGGGCGTGTCCGGCTTGATCCTGTCGGCGACGCAGATCAGCGCCGCGGCTTGCCCGTCGATCGCGGCATAGAGCGGCGTCTGCCCCTTGCGCGCCGCCTCGCCGGCGCGCTCGGGCAGGGCGCCGAGATCGATCCCCTCGCGCGCCATCAGCCGTTCGGCGCCGACGAGGACCGCGCGGCCTCCCACCGTCGCACATACGCCGAAGCCGGTGATAGCCTCGAACGCCTCGACCGGCGGCAGGTCCAGACCGCGTCCCGCCGCGGCACGGGTGATCGCCTCGGCGATGGGATGTTCCGAGCGCGCCTCGACCGCGGCGACGAGCGCCAGCACTTCGGCCTCGTCGGCGCCGGGCGCGGCATGCAGCGCGACCAGGTCCGGGCGTCCCTCGGTCAGGGTGCCGGTCTTGTCGAAGGCGACCACCTCCACCCCCTGCAGCGCCTGCAGCGCGTCGCCGCGGCGGAACAGCACGCCCATCTCGGCCGCGCGGCCGGTGCCGACCATGATCGAGGTCGGCGTCGCCAGGCCCATCGCGCAGGGGCAGGCGATGATGAGGACGGCGACGGCCGCGACGACGGCGAAGCCGAGCCCGGGGCCGAGCGCCAGCCAGACCACGAAGGTCAGCGCCGCCACCACCATCACCGCCGGCACGAAATAGAGCGTGACGCGGTCGACCAGCGCCTGGATCGGCAGCTTGGCGCCCTGCGCCTCCTCGACCAGCCGGATGATCTGGGCAAGCAGCGTGTCGGCGCCCACACGCGTGGCGACGAAGGTGAGCGCGCCGTTGCCGTTGACCGTGCCGCCGGTGACCGTGTCGCCTTCGGTCTTGGCGACGGGGACCGGCTCGCCGGTGATCATGCTTTCGTCGATGTATGAAGAGCCGCCCGTAACTTCTCCGTCCGTAGGAATTTTTTCGCCCGGCCGGACATGGACGATGTCGCCCGTGCGGATCTCGGCGATGGACAGGTCGGCGATCCTGCCGTCGCGTTCGACGCGTGCCGATTTCGGCTGCAACCCGATCAGCCGCGCGATTGCCGCCCCGGTGCGGCCCTTGGCGCGCGCCTCCAGCCAACGGCCCATCAGGATCAGGGTCACGATCACTGCCGCGGCCTCGAAATAGACAGCCGCCGTGCCCGCGGGCAGCACCCCCGGCGCGAAGGTCGAGACGGTCGAGAAGCCCCAGGCGGCGCCGGTGCCGACGGCGACGAGGCTGTTCATGTCGGGCGCGCGGCGGGCGAGCGCCGGCAGGCCGAGGCGGAAGAAGACGAGACCCGGCCCGAACAGCACGACCGTGGTCAGCACGAACTGGATGAGCCAGCTTTCCCACATGCCGATCGTCTGGTGCACCCAGTGATGGAAGGCCGGGACCAGGTGGCCACCCATCTCGAGGACGAAGACCGGCAGCGTCAGCACGCCCGCGACCAGCATCCGCCGGCGCGTCACGGCGATCTCGGCCTCGCGCTTCTCGGCGGCATCGTCGGGGCGCGGCGCGTCGATCGGGCGGGCGGCGAAGCCGGCGCCGCCGACCGCTGCGGCCAGCCGATCGGCCAGTCCCGGCACCGGCAAGTGGCGCACCGTCGCGCGCTCGGTCATCAGGTTGACCGAGGCCGAGAGAACGCCCGGCACGCACGTCAGCACCCTCTCGACCCGGCCGGTGCAGGAGGCGCAGTGCATCCCCTCGATGGCGAGCTCGGTCCGCGCCTCGGCCAGCGGATAGCCCGCCTGGTCGAGCGCGTCGGCGAGCGCCCCGGTCCCGGCCGCCCCAGTAACGCGGACGCGACCGGTGGCGAGGTTCGCCTCGGCCGCGGTTACGCCGGACACGGCGGTCAGCGCGCGCTCCACCCGGCCGATGCAGGAGGCGCAGGTCATCCCCTGGACCTCGAGCGTGAGGGTCGTGTCGGTGCGGGTTTCGGCGGCGGGCATGGCGGGCTCCTTGCGGTCTGCCCAGCCTATATGATCCTTCCAGTAGATGGAAGGTCAAGCCTGCCGCGCGATCGATCTATTCCGCCGCGATCGCCTCGGGATTTTCGACGCGCACGGCGGCGAACTTGAACTCGGGGATCTTGCCGTAGGGGTCGAGCGCGGGGTTGGTCAGCACGTTCGCCGCCGCCTCGACGAAGGCGAAGGGGACGAAGACCATGTCCTCGGCCACCGTCCGGTCGGCCCGCGCCATCAGCTCGATCGCGCCGCGGCGGGTGACCAGCCGCACGCGGCCGCCGGGCTCGATGCCCAGCCGGTCGAGCGTCGCGGGGTGGAGCGAGCAGTTCGCCTCGGGTTCGACCGCATCGAGCACCTTCGAGCGCCGGGTCATCGAGCCAGTATGCCAGTGTTCGAGTTGCCGGCCGGTGGTCAGGACCATCGGGTAGTCGGCGTCGGGCAGCTCGTCGGGCGGGATCACGCGGGCCGGCGCGAAGCGGGCGCGACCGGACTCGCGCGGGAAGCGGTCGGCGAAGACGATGGCCTGGCCGGGGTCGTCCGGCGACAGGCTGGGATAGGTCACCGCGCCCTCGCGTTCCAGCCTCTCCCAGGTGATGTTGTCGAGCGATCTCATGGTCGTCTTCATCTCGGCGAAGACCTCGCGCGGATGCGCGTAGCGCCAGTCGAGCCCCAGCCGGTTCGCCAGCGCGATGGTGATCGTCCAGTCCTCACGCGCCTGGCCGGGCGGCGGGACGGCAGGGCGGCCCAGCTGCACCTGGCGGTTGGTGTTGGTGACGGTTCCGGTCTTCTCGTAGAAGGCGGCGGCGGGCAGGATCACGTCGGCGTAGTTCGCCGTCTCGGTCAGGAAGATGTCCTGCACGACGAGGTGGTCGAGCTTCGCCAGCGCCTCGCGCGCATGCGTCACGTCGGGGTCGGACATCGCCGGGTTCTCGCCCAGGATGTACATGCCGCGGATCTGGCCGGCATGGACCGCGTCGAGGATCTCGGTCACCGTCAGGCCCTTCTCGCCCGACCAGTCGCCCGATCCCCAGACCTGCGCGAAGCGGGCGCGGATGGCGTCGTCGGTCACGCTGAGATAGTCGGGCAGGAACATCGGGATGAGCCCCGCGTCCGAGGCCCCCTGGACGTTGTTCTGGCCGCGGAGCGGGTGCAGCCCGGTGCCCGGCCGGCCGACATGGCCGCACATCAGCGCGAGCGCGATCAGGCAGCGGGAATTGTCGGTGCCGTGGATGTGCTGGCTCACCCCCATGCCCCAGAAGATCATCCCGGCGCGCCCCCCCGCGAAATCGCGGGCGACCGCGCGCAGCGTCTCGGCCGGGATGCCGCAGACGGGCTCCATCCGCTCGGGCGCGAAATCGGCAAGGTGCGCGACCATCGCCTCCCAGTTCTCGGTCATCGCCTGGATGTACTGCCGGTCGTAGAGCCCCTCCTCGACGATCACGTGCATGATCGCGTTCAGCATCGAAACATCGGCGCCGGGCTTGAACTGCAGCATGTGGGTTGCGTGGCGCCTGAGCGCCTGGCCGCGCGGGTCCATGACGATGAGCTTGCCGCCGCGCTTGGCGAACTGCTTGAAATAGGTGGCGGCGACGGGGTGGTTCTCGACCGGGTTGGCGCCGATGACGATGGCGACATCGGCATGCTCGATCTCGTTGAAAGTGGCGGTGACCGCGCCGGAGCCGACGTTTTCCAGAAGCGCCGCGACCGAGGAGGCATGGCAGAGCCGGGTGCAATGGTCGACATTGTTGTGCCCGAACCCCTCGCGGATCAGGCGCTGGAAGAGATAGGCTTCCTCGTTCGAGCACTTGGCCGAGCCGAAGCCGGCGACCGCCTGGCCCCCCTGCGCGTCGCGCAGGCGGGCGAGGCCCCCGGCGGCGGCGTCGAGCGCCTCGTCCCAACTCGCCTCGCGAAAATGGGTCAGCGGGTGGGCGGGATCGACGTTGAGGCCCTTCTCGGCGCCCTCGCGGCGGATCAGCGGCTTCGTCAGCCGGTGCGGATGGTGGATGTAGTCGAAACCGAAGCGGCCCTTGACGCAGAGCCGGTTCTCGTTCGCCGGCCCGTTCACGCCGTCGACATATTTCACCCGCCCGTCCTTGACCTTGAGCGAGACCTGGCAGCCGACGCCGCAGAACGGGCAGACCGAGCGCGTCTCGCTGTCGTGATCGGCGCTGTCGCCGTGCTGGTAGCTGTCGAGCACGGTGGCCTCCATCAGCGCGCCGGTGGGGCAGGCCTGGACGCATTCGCCGCAGGCGACGCAGGTGGAGGCGCCCATCGGGTCGGCGAAGTCGAAGACCGGCCAGGTGTCGTGGCCGCGCCCCGCCATGCCGATCACGTCGTTGACCTGCACCTCGCGGCAGGCGCGCACGCAAAGCCCGCACTGGATGCAGGCGTCGAGATTGACCCGCATGGCGACGTGGCTGTCGTCGAGGAGCGGGACGCGGTCGCGCGCCATCGCCGGAAATCGGCTGGTCGTGACACCCTGTGCCTCGGCCATGTCCCACAGATGCGCCGAGCGGTCATGCGCGACCTCGCGCCGGGGCTGGTCGGCGATGAGCAGTTCCATCACCATCTCGCGCGCCTTCCGCGCCCGGTCGGTCGCGGTGCGCACCACCATCCCCTCGACCGGCTCGCGGATGCAGGACGCCGCCAGCACCCGCTCGCCCTCGATCTCGACCATGCAGGCGCGGCAGTTTCCGTCGGGTCGGTAGCCGGGTGCGGGCTTGTGGCACAGATGCGGGATTTTAAACCCGTGACCGTTGGCGACCTCCCAGATGGTCTGGCCGGGCTCGGCGATGACGGTCGCGCCGTCGAGGGTGAAACTGATCGAGCCGGTCATGTCTTGATCTCGATTTCCAGAAAGCTCAGCGGGGTGTCGGCGCCGTTGAGGACGTTGTGCGAGACGCCCGCGGGACGGGAATACGGCACACCCATCTGCAACGGCGCGTCGGTTTCGGTTCCGTCATCGGAGACGATGCGCAGCACGCCGTCTGTCAGCGGCACGATGACATAGGCGAACGCGTGGACATGGTGCCCGGTTTCGTCGCCCGGAGCGAAGTCGAAGCGGCTCGCGCGCACGCGGGCGTCGTCGATCAGGACCGTGGGTTCGACGGTGGCCATCAGATCTCCTCCGGAAAATGTTGGATGGTCAGCCGGATCGGGTTGGGCGCTGCCTGGCCGAGGCCGCAGATCGAGGCGTCGGCCATGGTCTGGCAGAGCTCCTCCAGCAGTTCGCGGTCCCAGTGCTCCGCCTGCATCAGTTTCACCGCCTTCTCGCAGCCCGACCGGCAGGGTGTGCACTGGCCGCAGCTCTCGTCCTCGAAGAAGCGCAGCATGTTGAGCGCGGCGGCGCGGGCGCTGTCCCGGTCGGACAGGACGACGACCGCCGCCGAGCCGATGAACGACCCGTGCGGCTGTAGCGTGTCGAAATCCAGCGGCACGTCGTCGAGCGACGCGGGCAGGAGCCCCGAGGACGGCCCGCCCGGCTGGTAGGCTTTCAGCGCGTGTCTTTCGGCCATGCCACCGGCGGCGGCGATCACGTCGCGGATGGTCGAGCCCGCGGGCAGGAGATAGACGCCCGGCTTCGCCACCCGACCGCTGACGGAATAGGACCGCAGCCCCTTGCGGCCGTTCCTCTCGGTCGCCGACAGGACCTCGGGGCCTTCGCGGACGACGCGCGCGACCCAATGCAGCGTCTCGACATTGTGCACCAGCGTCGGCCGGCCCCAGAGCCCGATCTGCGCGACATAGGGCGGCCGGTGCCGGGGCAGGCCGCGCTTGCCCTCTATCGACTCCAGCATCGCCGATTCCTCGCCACAGATATAGGCGCCGGCGCCGCGGCGGAGTTCGATGTAGCCC
>SLPP01000352.1 GCA_007131945.1 Paracoccaceae bacterium
CGGCCCGTCCAGCCGGCCGCGGCGGGGGCAGTCCTCGCGCCGCTTCCAGGGCGTCTCGATCCGGCCGATGAAGGCGAGGCTCGCATCTTCGGGCAGCGGCGCGTCGAGCGCGATCTCGTGGGCGCGCAGGGGCTGGGGCATCTCGGTCTCCGGCGTCGCGAAGGGTAATGTTGTCGGGCGTAGGGGCGGTGTCAATGCGCCGCCGGTGTCTCAGCCCCACCCACAGTACGCGCGCGTGTCTGCGGGCCGTTCATGCTGGACCGGTTCTCTGGTTGCTGCTACCCTTTAACTTGCTCCGGTCGCGCCGAGCTCGTGCGATACCGGACGTTTTCCAGCAACCGCAGTATCGGTGTTCTGCAAAGGAGGTACCGATGCCCGTCTTTATGTTGCGCATTCCGAGCCCGTTCCCGATTCCGGTCCGCATCCTCGGCAAGGGGACCGGGTTTCCGAAGGTCATCATGTCGCCCAGCCCTGCTGGATGGATCCCGATCCCCTATCCGGATCCGGAGATCCGGCTGCAGGTCCGCCTTCCCAACGGCCAATGGTCGTCCGAGACGAAGCTCAAGTGGATGCCGGGCGTGATCACGGTGCCGAAAATCTGGTAAGCGCATCAACTCGTCGGGCGCACGCCGATCTGGCGCAGCACCCAGACAACCATCTCGCCGATCACCGCGTCCGAGGCGGCGTTCAGCCCCTGCACGACATCGATCGTGTCGGTGCTCGCCACCGGCACCGCGGCCTGGAAACTGCGGCTCGACAGGATCGCGGCATCGCTTTCACGCACGAAGCGCGCGGTCAGGCGCATCCGTGCGATGACCGCGCCATCGGGGTCGATCTCGGCCTGCAGGTCGGTCAGTTCGCTGACCAGGACGACGTCGCCCAGGCCTCCCAGCGGCCGGCGGCCGACGAATTGCAGGGCGTTGGTGTCCTCGAAGGCGCGCAGCATCACCGTCTGCAGCATCACCGGCGCCTGCTCGGTCCAGCGCACGCCGGGCAGGTACTGCGCCTGCAGCGGGTTGGGGCGGATCATGATCCGGTCGGTATCGAGCGCACCACCCGCGCCCGGCGTCTCGATCACCAGCGACCGGCCGGTCGCGCGGGCCGCCACCGGCACTTCGGGGGCGCGGATCTCGTAGGCGTCGAGCGGCGTCGCCGCGCCGCCGAGGAGCGCGCCGCAGCCCGACAGGAGGCTCAGCGCGAGGGCGGCGAGGAGGGCGCGGGCTGGGGTCATCGTCTGAACTCCGGGGTGGTGCGGCTGAAGAAGAAGCGCGCGGGATCGCGCTCGATCTGGCGGGTCAGCCGGTCGAGATTGGTGATCAGCACGCGCGTCTCGCGGGCGAGCAGGGTGAACTGGGGCAGGGCGCGGGTGGTGAAGTCGCGCACCGGCCCGCCCGAGTCGGCGACCATCCGGCCGATCTCGGCGAAGGCCTCCTCGGCGCTGGCGGCGGCGGCGCGCAGGCCGGCGCTGACCTCGGGGATGTCTTCCGAGACCTGGGCGATCGCCGCGTCGAGCCGGCCGATGGCGGCGCGCAGGTCGGCGGCGATGGTGCCGATCTCCTCGTCGATCACCCGCTCGGCGCCGGCGAAGGTGCGCTCGGCCGCCTCCAGCGTGCGCTCGCCCGTGGCCAGCGCCCGGTCGACCGCCTCGAGCGTGGTATTGGCGCGGGCGAAGGTCGCGGTGACCTCGGCCAGCGCCGTCTCGGTGGCGGCCGCCATTTCGTCGAAGCGGTCGCTGGCCACGATCAGGTTGGCGCCGACATCGGCGATCACCCGGTTGGCGGTCTCGGTCGCGCCGCGGATATCGGCGACGATGGCCGGCAGGTCTGTCTGCGCCGCCTGGCTGATCGTCTCGACCGCGCCCTGGGCGCCGGCGATCATGGCGCGGGTCTCGGCCAGGAGCGCCGCGCCGTCGCCGACGATCAGCGCGTCGAAACTGCCCGCGGCGCGCTCCATCGTGTCGAGCGTCTCGGTCAGGCTCGCCAGCATCCGGTCGGTGGCGGCGAGCGTCGCCGCGGCCTCGTCGAACCGTGCGCCGGCGCGCGCGCCGGTCGCGGTCAGCTCGGTGATCAGCGCCTCGGTCTGCGTCCCCAGCCGGTCGATCTGGCCGCGCAGCGCCTGGCTGGTCGTGGAAAGCTCGTCGAGGAGCGGCGGCACGTCGTCGGCGGCGACGCGGCCCATCGCATCGAGCGCGCGCCGCCCGGAAAGCAGCGCCGTCTCGCCGGCATCGAGTACCGAAGTCGCCCGCTCGCCGAGCGCGGTATAGGTGTCGAGCGTGGTGTCGATCCGGCCCAGCGTCGCCCGCGTCTGCTCGCCGCTGACGAGCGCCTCGAAACCGGCCGCGGCGCGCTCCACCGTGTCCAGCGTGCCGCCGAGATCGGCCAGCACCGCATTCGCCGCGGCGATCGTCGCCTCGGCCTCTGCCAGCCGCGCGCCGGCCAGCGTTCCGGTCTCGGCATAGCTCGCGATCAGCGCCTCGGCCTGCGCCCCCAGCCGGTCGAGCTGGTCGCGCGCGGTCTCGCTCGCCGTGGTCAGCTCGCGCACCAGCACCGGCAGGTCGCCCTCGAGAAAGCTCGCCGTCGCGTCCATCGCCCGCCGCCCCGAAAGCAGGACCTCGTCGCCGTCCTCCAGCACCTCGATGGCGCGCGCGGCGAGCGCGGTATAGGTCTCAAGCGCGGTGTCGATCCGCTGCAGCGTCGCTTCCGAGGCCTCGACCACGGGTTCGAGGATCGTCGTGAAATAGGCGATGTCGGCGGTGGCCATGGCGACCGTCTGGCTGACGCCGGCGAAGTCGATCAGCGCCTGGCTCAGCTCCTCGGACGAGCGTTCGAGATTGTCGAGGATGTTCTGCACCTTCTGCTGGTTCTGCGCGTCGAATAGCTCGCTCACCTGGCGCACCAGCGTCAGCGCCTCGGCGAGGATCTCGGGCGCGTCCTCGGTCAGCGTCTGCAGCACCGAGCGCCCGGCCCGGATCTCGGGCACGCCGACGCGGGGGTCCAGCAGTTCCGCCTCCGGACTGCCGGCGCTGATCCCGACATAGGAGACGCCGGTCACGCCCATCATCTCGATCGTCGCCTCGCTGTCGGCGCGCACCGGAACGTCACCGCTGATTTCCAGCCGCACCAGGACCGAGCCGTCGCGCTCGGGCGCAAGCCGCACATCGACGACCTGGCCCACGGGAAGGCCGGCGAAGCGCACCTCCGAGGCGCGGCTGAGCCCGCCGACAGAGGTGAACCGCACCTCGTAGTAGTCGAACTGGCGGTCGAGCTCGATCCGCGCGAAGACCAGAAGGAAGGCCAGCAGACCCAGGAACCCGGCCAGCGCGAGGGCGCCGATCAGCACGTAGTTGGCGCGCGTCTCCATGCCTCAGCGGTTCCTTTCGAGCGTGGCGAGCGCGGCGCGGGCGCGCGGGCCGTGAAAGTACTCGTGAACCCAGGGATGATCCACCTCGAGCATTTCCTCCATCGTACCGGTCACGAGAACCTTCTTCTCGGCGAGGACCGCGATGCGGTCGCAGGTCGCATGCAGGGTGTCAAGATCATGCGTCACGAGGAAGACCGTCAACCCCAGCGTGCGCGACAACTTGTGAATCAGCGTGTCGAACGCCGACGCGCCGATCGGGTCCAGCCCGGCGGTGGGCTCGTCGAGGAAGACGATCTCGGGGTCCAGCGCAAGCGCGCGGGCGAGCCCGGCCCGCTTGCGCATCCCGCCCGAAAGCTCGGACGGGTACTTGTCGCCGGCAAGGTAGGGCAGCCCCGAGAGCGAGATCTTCAGATCCGCGAGCGCCCGGCGCAGCCGCGTTGGCAGCCCCGTGACCGCGCGCAGCGGCACCTCGACATTCTCCCGCACGGTCAGCGCCGAGAAGAGCGCGCCGTCCTGGAACATCACCCCCATCCGCCGGTCGATCCCGGCGCGGGTATCCTCGTCGGCGGCCAATGCGTCCTGGCCGAAGAGGTGGATCGTGCCCGCCTGCGGTCGCCGGAGCCCGGTGATGGTGCGCAGCAGCACCGACTTGCCGGTACCCGAGCCGCCGACGATGCCGACGATCTCGCCCGGATAGATGTCGAGGTCGAGCCCGTCATGCACGACCTGCGGCCCGAAGGCGTTCTTCACGCCGCGCAGCCGGATCACCGGCTCGGGCTGGATGGCGGTCCCGTCCATCACATCCCCAGCCGCGCGAAGAAGATCGAAAATAGCGCATCCGCCACGATCACCGCGAAGATCGCGGTCACCACCGAGGCCGAGGTCATGCGGCCCAGCGACTCGGCGTTCGACTGCACCTTCAGGCCGCCATGCACGCCGACGACGCCGATGATGATGGCGAAGACCGGCGCCTTGACCATGCCGACGATGACGTGATCGACGCTCGTGCCCTCGACCAGGCGGGTGAGGAACATCGCCGGCGATATCCCGAGTTCGATCCAGGACATGATCAGTCCGCCGAACAGGCCCATGACATTGGCGATCAGCCCGAGGATCGGCAACATCAGCAAGAGCGCGAGGATGCGCGGCAGGAACAGCGCCTCGGCCGGATCGATGCCAAGCGTCTGCATCGCGTCGATCTCCTCGCGCATCTTCATCGACCCGATCGCCGCGGTGAAGGCCGAGGCGGTGCGGCCGGCGACGATGATCGCGGTCAGGAGGATGCCCAGCTCGCGCAGGATCGAGATCGCGATGAGATCGACGACGAAGACCTCGGCGCCGAACTGGCGCAGCTGCACCGAGCCCTGGAAGGCGAGGACGACCCCGATCAGGAAGGCCATCAGCGACACGATCGGGATGGCGCGCCAGCCGACATCCTGGCAATGCGCGACCAGCGCCGTCAGGCGCAGCCTGCCCGGCCGGATTAAGACCCGCCCCAGCCGCGCCAGGAAAAGCCCCATGACATGCGCAAGCTCGGCCAGGAACATTCCCCCGGCAACCACCGCCCGCCCCAGCGCCTCCAGCCGGTCGGTCAGGCTGCGCCCGCCGGCGGTCGTGTCGGGCGGCTTCGGCAGGGATTTCGCGACGGTCTCCAGGAGCTGACGCTGGCGCTGATCCGCGCCGTCGAGGTCGAGCCGCCCGCCCGCCGCCTCGAGCCGCTCCTCCAGTTTCGCGATGGCCCATGCGCCGGCCGTATCGAACCGCCCGACCTGCGAGAGGTCCAGCCGCAGGGCCGCGTCCGCCGGCTGACGCGCCAGCGCCGGCTCCAGCCGCGCGAGCGTCTGTACCGACAGATCGCCGGCAAGCCGAAGCACGCGCGTGCCTGTCTCCTCGCCCTCGTCTATCCGCAACTGCCCGTCGGCCATTCGCGTCTCCTGAAGCGCGCCCTGCACGGGGTTTGCGCGCAAGATGCTGTCCAGTCAATTCAATAGCCCATGGCATGCGCGTTCAAGCCCCGACCGTGTCGCGCCGGACGATGCCGGTGTCGCCCG
>SLPP01000267.1 GCA_007131945.1 Paracoccaceae bacterium
CCTTGGTAAGGGAGAGGCCGTGAGTTCAATCCTCACCGGCAGCACCATCATTTTGTCTTTCGGATCAAAAAGTTGCGTGCTATCAGCGTGTTGAGGCGCGCTCGGTTCTACACCGAGGTGCTACACCGCCATGGTATTGCATATGAGTCGACCACACCGCCACCCGAAAACCGGCGTCTACTATTTTCGCCAGAAGACCCCCGCCGATCTGCGGAGCAAGTTCGGCAAGGCCGAAGCCGTCTGGTCGCTGAAGACCAAGGACCCCACGGAAGCGAAGATACGGCACTCCGAAGCGGCTCGGCGTCAGGCGCTCGTCTGGGAGTCGCTCAGGGCGCTGCCAGCGGCCATCCCGCACAAGCAGCTGGTCGCGCTTTCCGGGGTCTTCTACCGGGAGCTTGTCGACATGCTGGAATGCGAGCCCGGCGAGACGAAGCTCTGGCGCACCATGCTTCACAAGTTCGAGCCGGCAAGATACTGAACGCTTGAGCGGCTTTGCGTCGGGCGCTCGTCTCGGCGTTGTCAAGGTGGCTCAGCGAACCCCTTTGCAGAGAGCTTTCTTCCTTGCCCGAATGGCTTTACCCGCGCGGCCGGGCACCCCGCAACCGGGTGGGAAGGGGCGTCCCCGTCGCCGTGGACCCCGTTGCCCGGCGCCCGTCAGCCGATGCGGCGGAAGGTCGAGACGGGGCCGGAATTGTCGAAGAAGGGTACGGTCTCGGGCAGTCCGCGGCGCAGCACCTCCTCGGCCTCGGCCAGGACTACTTCGGTGATGAAGGGCAGGTCGAGCCGCCGCGCCTCGGCGATCTCGATCCAGTGCAGGTGGCTCAGTTCTTCGCAGGCCCGCCCGAAATCGTCGAGATCGGCATCGATCACCGCGGCATCGGCGAGGAAGAAGCGCGCATCGAAGCGACGCGGCCGCCCGGCCGGCGTGATCGCGCGGAAGATGTAGCGCAGCGCGTCCGGCGAGGGCCGCATGCCGGCCGCGGCGAAGGCCCGCCAGTCATCGGGTAGCGGCCCCTGCCACGCGCCCGGCCGTCCGAGCATCAGCCCGGCCTCCTCCCACAATTCGCGGATCGCGCCGGCGACCATCGCCTCGGGCGAGGGCATGGTCTCGGTCACCGGCAACGCCGCCAGTTTCCGCCGCATCGAGGCATCGAGCGGGGCGTCGAGTCGTATCTCGGCATCCTCCGGATCGAGCGCACCGCCCGGGAAGACGAACTTGTTGGGCATGAAGGCCGCGCCTGCGCCGCGCTGGCCCATCAGCACGCGCGGCGCCGGCCCTTCGGTGTCGCGCACCAGCACGATCGTCGCGGCATCGCGGATCGCGGTCCGGTCGCCCGGCGCCGGTGCCCCGTCGCTCATCGCCCGGCCGCCTCCTCGCCCTCGAACCCGTGCATCCGCCGCGACCACTGGAAGGCGACGATCGCCCCCTTCAGCCGCGGCAGCAGGAAGCAGATCATCGCCAGGGCGACCGACCAGGTGATCGCGATCATCGCCCAGGGCGGAAAGCCGAAAGCCAGGAAGACCGCGATGTAGACCGCCATCGACGCCTTGGCAACGACCAGCACGGTCAGGTAGGCAGGCCCGTCATCGGCGCGGTGGTGATGCAGCGCCTCGCCGCAGGTCGGGCAGGTATCGCGCACGCGCAGGAAGCCGCGCAGCATCGCGCCCTCGCCGCAGGCCGGGCAGCGCCGCTGCCAGCCGCGAAGAAGCGCGCAACCGAGTGGCCGATCGTCGACGCCGTGCGAAGGAAAAAAGGACATACCCCGTCTTTCTTTTTCGGGACGCGTCGACTGTAGACCCGGCGAAGGCAAGGTCAAGCGCCGCGTGCGCGACAGGCGCGACGGAACCGCCCGACCGCCGCGTGAAAAGGGTATCGAAACCGCGGCCGGCCCGGCGTCGCCGCCATCCGAGGAGAGATCCATGCGACTTCTGACACTGACCGCCGTGCTCGCGCTCGTCGCCGCGCCGGCCGTTGCCGATTCGGACCGCGCCGGAATGCGCGGCGCGATGCCCGGCTTCGATTTCGAAGCTGCCGATACCGATGGCGACGGCGTGCTCTCGCGCGAGGAATTCGCCACGCATGTCACGGCGCGGTTCGAAGCCGCGCGCAACGACATGATCGACCGCCGCGCAGCCGAGATCATGGCGGCAGGCGATGCCGATGGCGATGGCACGCTGACGATCGACGAGTTGCGTGCCGGCCTGGCCGCGGTGCACGAGGCCCGGATGGAACAGCGCGGCTCATGGCGGGAACGCCGCGCCGAAGGCCGTGCCGAGCGGGGCGAGGCCCGTGGCGAACGGCACGGGAAGGGTGAGCGCGGGCGCTTCGGCCGGCATGGAGGCATGCACGGCGGCGACCGCGACGCGATGATCGACCGGATGTTCGACCGGATCGACGCGGACGGCGACGGCGTGATCAGCGCCGAGGAATTCGCCGCGGCGCAGGCGCGCTGGGAAGAACGCGCCACGCGCCGTGGCCAGCGTCGCGGGGACTGACCGCCGGTGCGTGACGCTTGCCCTGGCCGCAGCGGGACGCTAGGCCCGGTTGCGGCGGGCGCCACGCCCGCGCCGCCCCGCGACCAGGTCGGGATCCCCGCGCCGCATGTCCGATGCCGCCAGCCCCTCCGACGCGGCGCTCCTGCGCCGCTACGCCGCCGGCGATGCCGAGGCCGCGCAGCTTCTGCTCGACCGGTTGGCGCCGCGGCTCTACCGGCTGGCGCTGCGGCTTCTCGCCGACCCGGCGGAGGCCGAGGACATCGTGCAGGAGGCGATGTTGCGGCTGTGGCAGATCGCGCCCGACTGGCAGCCGGGGGCGGCGCAGCCCGCGACCTGGGTCTACCGGGTGGCGATGAATCTGGCCACCGACCGGCTGCGGCGCCGCCGGAGCGTCGCGCTGGACGCGGTGGCCGAGCCCGCCGACGACGCGCCGGCGCCGCTGCAGGCGATGCTCGATGCCGACCGCGAACGCGCGCTCGAGGCGGCGCTCGCGCAACTGCCCGACCGCCAGCGCACGGCGGTGGTGCTGCGCCATCTCGAAGGGCTGTCGAACCCCGAGATCGCGGCGCTGATGGAAATCGGCGTCGAGGCGGTCGAGAGCCTGACCGCACGCGGCAAGCGGCGCCTTGCCGAACTGCTCGCGCCCCGGCGCGCCGATCTGGGATATGAGTCATGACCGACCGCAAGACCGACAAGCAGCTGACACCACCGGACGCGCTCGATGCGCTGCTCGACCGCGCCGCCGCGCGAATGCCCGATCCGCTGCCCGACCGGCTGCGCGCCCGGCTCCTGTCCGAGGCGCTGGCGCAGATGCCGCCGCCGGCGCGCCCGGCCAGCGCATCCCGCGGCGCCGGTTCGCTGGCGCGGCTCTGGCGGGCGCTCGGCGGCGCGCCGGGTCTCGCCGGTCTTACCACCGCCGGTTTCGCCGGGCTCTGGATCGGCGCGATGCCGCCCGAACCGGTCGCGGGGCTCTCGGCCGCGCTCTGGCAAGGGGCAGCGCTGGTCGGTCCCGATCCGGGCGGCTGGACTGCCGACACCCCCGCCGGGTTCGAGGATGACCCGCTTCTGGCGCTGCTGGAAGCCGACTGAGGAGTTCTGGCCATGCCCGGATCCGACCCCGCCCCAACCCCGCCGCGCCCCGGACGCGGCCTGCGTCTGGCGCTGATCGCCTCGCTGGCGCTGAACCTGCTGTTCCTCGGCCTGCTCGCGGGCGGGTTGATGATCGACCCGCAGCGCCATGCCCAGACCGTCGCCGGCCCCGACCTGCGCGCCCTCTGGCGCGCATTGCCCGACGAGAGCCGGCAGGCGCTCCGCGCCGAGTTCCGCGAGCGCGCCGGCGAGCGCGAACGCCCCGACCGCGGCGCGCGGCGGGAGCGGCTCTCCGAAAGCGAGGCCGAACTCCTGGCGCTGCTGCGCGCCGAAAGCTTCGACGCCGCGGCGTTCTCGGCGCTGCTCGAAAGCCGGCGCAAGGCGATGACCGAGCGGGCGGAGGCGGCGCAGTCGCTCTTCGTCGCCCGACTCGCCGCGCTCGACGCCGCCGAGCGCGCCGCCGTCGCCGACCGCTACGAGGAGACCAGACGCACCCGCCGTGCGACCCCGCGCTGACACCGGCCTCAGGCGGCGCTGGCCGAGATCGTGACCTGGTTGCGCCCCTCGGTCTTCGCGGCGAAGAGCGCGACATCGGCCCGTTCGACGACCGAGCGCGCCGCCTCCGGCCCGCCATCGGGCCGGTCGTTGCCCAGAGCCAGCCCGACCGAGATCGTCACCCGCACCTCGCGCCCGTCCGGAAGCACCACCGGATCGACCTCGATCGCGCGGCACAGCCGCTCGGCCGCCATGCGCGCGGTGCCGAGCGTCGTGTCGGGCAGCGCCACCAGAAACTCCTCGCCGCCGATCCGCGCCACCAGGTCCGAGGGGCGCAGATTGTCGCGCAGCCGGTGCGCCACCGTCTCGAGCACCCGGTCGCCGGCGGCATGGCCGAAGGAATCGTTGATCACCTTGAACCGGTCGAGGTCGAGCACCATCACCGCATAGCGCCGCCCCAACTCGCGCGCGCGCTGAGCGATGCGCTCGAGATGCGCCAGTGCATAGCGCCGGTTGTAGAGCCCGGTCAGCGGGTCGGCGACCGCCAGGCGCAACCCGTCGCGCACCTGCCGCCGCAACTGGTCCGCGCGCCGCTTCCGCGCGACATGCAGCTTCAGACGCAACGCCGTTTCCTCGGGGTCGAGCGGCAGTGTCAGGAGATCGGTCGCGCCGAGATCCAGCGCCATCGCCGCCGCCTCGCCGGCGGCATCGGACAGGACCAGGCAAATGGCCGAATGCCGGCTCTGTACCCGCGAGCGCAGATCCGAGACCAGCCGCAACCCCGAACCTGCCGCGGAAGGGTCGGCGCCGACAACATAGACGTCGGGCACGCGCTGGCCATCGGCCTCCGCCAGCGCCGTGGTCGGGGTCAGGATGTCGATCCTGCCGCCGAAATGCGGCGCCAGCATCGCCCGCCAGGACAGCGCCGTCGCCGCATCCTGCGCGATCAGCCCCAGATGGTCGGGCAGGTCGAACCCGCCAACGGTCTCGGCGAAACCCATGTCGCCGCAGGTCGCCGCGCGCAGGCGCAGCTCGTCCTCGGTCTCGCAGGCGCGCAGCAGGCTGCGGATGCGCGCCAGCAGGATCATCTCGTTCAGCGGCTTGGTGAGGAATTCGTCGGCGCCCGCGCGCAGCGCTTCCAGCCGGCGCGCGCGATCGGCCGAGGCGGTGATGATCACGACCGGGATGTGGCTGGTCGCCGGATCGGCGCGCAGCCGGCGGCAGACCTCGATCCCCGAGATGTCGGGCAGCATCATGTCGAGGAGGATCAGCTTCGGCTGCTGGTCGCGGGCGAGTTGCAGCGCGGTCATCCCGTCGGCGGCCTGGATGCTGTCGTGGCAAGCTTCCTTGAGCTTGACTTTCAGCATGATCCGGTTGACCGACATGTCGTCGACGATCAGTATCTTCTCAGCCATGGCCTCTTCCGCGAAGGTCCCGTTGCCGGGTCCGGACCGATATAGACGGAGTGAACGCACTCATACCGAAGCGTGCTCAACTTGTCAGATCGAATGGTTAACATTTTCTTTCACTTCGTTAACGAATGGCAAAGGCCGGCGGGGCCTCGCGCAAGATTGTTCTCGTTTCATCAACGTTATGGACCCGAATGGGAAACGATGTGGCGGTGACGCGTCAATGACCCAGGCGCAGGCAGAGCTTTTCGCAACCGAGATCCTGGGCTGGCTCGCCGGGGATCACGCCCGAATCTGCGCCTTTCTGGCCACCACCGGCATGACGCCCGATGCCCTGCGCGGCGCGGCCGGCGAGCCCGCCTTCCTGCTGGCGGTGATCGATTTCCTCATGGCCGACGAGGCGCTGCTGCTGGCCTGTTGCGCGGCGCTCGACGCGCCGGCGACGATGCCGGCGGCGGCCCGCGCGGCGCTGCCCGGCGGCGCGACCGTGCACTGGACATGAGGCGCCCGGTCGGCATGCCCGCGCCCTTCGCTGCCGAGTTGCGCGGTCTGGTTTTCGACAAGGATGGAACGCTTTACGACTTCCAGGCCAGCTGGGGCATCTGGGCACAGGCGGTACTCGTCGAGCTCACCGGCGAGGATGTCGCGCTCGCCGCGCGGCTGGCCGATGTGATGCGCTTCGATCCGCAGAGCGCGCGGTTTCATCGCGACAGCCCGGTGATTGCCGAGACGAACGACCGGATCGCCGCGCTCCTGGCGGCGCATCTGCCCGACTGGCCGGGCGGCGCGATGTCGCTGGCCGACTGGCTGGCCGAGCGGGCGGCGCGGGCGCCGATGATCGAGGCAACGCCGTTGCGCCCACTCCTCGCGCGGCTCGGATCGGCGGGTTTCCGCCTAGGCGTGGCGACCAACGACTTCGAAGCCGTCGCGCGGGCGCATCTGGCCGCCGAGGTCGCGCTCTTCGACTTCGTGGCGGGCGCCGATTCGGGGCACGGCGCGAAGCCGGATCCTGGGATGCTGCTCGCCTTCGTCGCCCGGACCGGCCTGCCGCCGCGGCAGGTCCTGATGGTCGGTGACAGCCGTCACGACCTCGAGGCCGGGCGCGCCGCGGGCATGCGGACGCTGGCCGTGCTGACCGGGGTCGCCGGCGAGGACGAGCTGGCGCCCTTCGCCGACGCCGTCTGCCCCGACATCGGGCACCTTCCGCGCCTGCTGGGGCTGCAGCCGGGCTGATCGGGCCTTGGTGAATCCTTAACGGCTATCGCCTAGCGTCACCGCGGGCCGGCTCGGGCCCGGAAGCGGCCTGGGGGACCGGTACGCATGCATGGACTTGTCAACCGCGCGATCCAGTGCTTCCTGCACGAGTCGTTCGGTGCCGCGCTCTGGGACGCGGTGGCCGAGCGCGCGGAACTGACCGAGGCGCTGGGGCCCGACGGGTTCGAGGCGATGCGCGTCTATGACGACGCGCTGACCGAGGCGGTCCTTGCCGCGGCCTGCGAACGGCTGAACCGGCCGCGCGAATCGCTGCTCGAGGATCTCGGCCTCTACCTGATCTGGAACGACCGGCTGGAGCCGCTGCGCCGACTGCTGCGCTTCGGCGGGCGCAGCTTCACCGAGTTTCTCTACTCGCTCGAGGATCTGCGCGGCCGCACCCGGCTCGCTGTGGCCGAGCTCGACCTGCCCGAACTGGAACTCGACGAGACGGGCGAGGGCCGCTTCACCCTGCGCTGCCGCGCCTGCCCGCCCGGCTTCGGCCATGTCATGGTCGGCATCCTGCGCGCGCTCGGCGACGATTACGGCGCGCTGGTCGTGCTCGACCATCTCGGCCCGGTGCCGCCGGTCGCGCGCGGCGACGACCGGCGCCTGCAGGGACGCATGGACGAGCTTCTGTCGATCGCGGTGCACGACCCCGACTTCCATGCCGGCCGGCGCTTCGACCTCGCCGGCAGCGGGGTGGCGTGATGGGCGGGACCGAATGATGGACGCACCACCGCAGCCGCTGACCTTCCACCTTGGACCGGGGGCGCTGGGGCACCTGATGCCGCTCTATCTCTGGCTGTCGCCGGACGGCCTCATCCGCGGCGCCGGGCCGAGCCTGCGAAAGATCATGCGCCCGGACGCCACCGGCGCGCCGCTCGATTCGGTCTTCGAGCTGCGTCGCCCGCGCGGCGTCGTCGCGCCGGCCGAGCTGACCCGCGCCCCGGCGCTGCGCCTCAACCTGCGCGCCGCGCCGCACACCGCCTTCCGCGGCGTGGCGGTGCCGCTCGCTGGCGGCGAGGGGGTCCTCGTCAACCTCTCCTTCGGCCACGCGGTGCGCGAGGCGGTGCGCGATCATGCGCTCTCGGACACCGATTTCGCCGCCACCGACCTCGCCATCGAACTGCTCTACCTCGCCGAGGCCAAGGCCGCGATCATGGGCGAACTCGAGAAGAGCAACGCCCGCCTGCACGGCGCCAAGCGCAATGCCGAGGAACTGGCGCTGACCGATGCGCTCACCGGGCTGCGCAACCGCCGCGGCATGGACCGCGCGCTCTCGGGCCTGCTCGCCGCGCGCGCCGATTTCGCGCTGATGCATCTCGACCTCGACCGTTTCAAGCAGGTCAACGACACGCTCGGCCATGCGGCGGGCGACCATGTCCTGACAGAATTCGCCCGGATGCTGCGCGACAGCGTGCGCACCGGCGACATCGTCACGCGCGTCGGCGGCGACGAGTTCATCCTGCTCTTTCCCGGCCTGACCGACTACGGCCCGCTCGAACGGGTGGCCACGCGCCTGCTCGAACTCCTGCGCGTGCCGATCGATTTCGCCGGACAGCCCTGCGCCATCGGCTCGTCGATGGGCGCGGTGCTCTCGCGCAACTACGCCGCACCGCAGGCCGACCGGATGCTCAGCGATGCCGACCGCGCGCTCTACGCCTCGAAGGCGGCGGGCCGGGGCCGGCTGACGCTGACCGCCGCCGACGGCACGCTCGACACGCTCGCGGCCTGAGCCTCCGCATTGCCGCCGCGTCCGGGTGGCCCTATGTTGCGGTGTCCCCTTCAGGTCGCCGGAGTGCCCATGCCGCGCCCCCTTCCCGCCGCCTGCCTGTCGCTGTTCCTCGCCGGCTGCGTCGCCATCGACGACCCGGTCGCCGCCCCGGCCGCCTGCCCGGTGATCGCGCAGCGCGACTGGTCGGCCTTCGTCAACGCCATGCCCGGCCCCGACGCCCGGCCCGAGCTGATCGTCAGCGGCACCGTGACCCTGCCCTCGGCCGGCTACCGCGTCGAGTTGCGCCCCGGTCCCGCCGACCGCTCGGCCCGCCCGGTGCAGGTGGTCGAACTGGTCGCGATCCCGCCCGACGGCCCCGCCGCCATGGTCCTGACCGAGGCGGATCTGCGCCTGGCGATGCCGGCGCTTTCCGCACCGCCCGGCGCGCCATCGCCCTATCGCGGTGTGCGCATCCTCTGCGACGGCGAAGAGCTTGCCTTCATCGCCCCGGTCGAGACCGCCTGGTAGCCCGCCGCCGCGATCTCGCCCCGACCGATGCCCTTGCTCGCCCATCCCCTCCTGCGCCTGGCGCTGTCGCCGGTCTACCTGGCACAGGGGCTCTCGGTCCGTCACCGCGCCGCCCGCCTGCCCGAGGCCGCCGGGCCGCGCGCCGGCAGCACCGGTTCCGGGCCACTCCTGCGGCTGCTGGTCCTGGGCGATTCCTCGGCCGCGGGGGTCGGCGTCGCGCAGCAGGACGCGGCGCTGGCCGGTCGGCTGTCGGCGACGCTCGCGGCCGGGTTCACCGTCCAGTGGCGGCTGCATGCGCGAACCGGCGCGACGACGGTCGACACGCTGGAGACTCTCCGCCGTCTCGACGCCGTTCCCTTCGACGCGGCGGTGGTGGCGCTGGGAGTGAACGACGTCGCCCGGCAGGTGCCGCTGCGCCGCTGGCTCGCCCGCCAGCAGGAACTGGCCGAACTCCTGCAGGCGCGGTTCGGCGTCCGGCGCGCCTATCTCTCGGGCGTGCCGCCGATGGGTCGCTTTCCGCTCCTGCCGCAGCCGCTGCGCGTGATGCTCGGCGCGCGCGCCGAGGTCTTCGACGCGGCGCTTGCCGGCTTCGCCGCCGGCCAGCCGCGCCTGCGCCACCTGCCCTTCGATGCCGCCGCGCTCGACCCCGCGCTGATGGCCGAGGACGGATTCCACCCCGGCCCCGAGATCTACCGCCTCTGGGCCGAGCACCTCGCCGCCGCGATCCGGGCCGATTTCGCGCCGCCGCCACCGCGCGAGGGCGATGCCGGACCTTGACGCGGTCCGGGCCGCGCTCCATCACCCCTTCACGCAGCCGGAGGCCCCTTGCCCGTGCCCGAAAAACGCCCGCCGCAGGTCTACACCCTGCTCGTCGAGATAGGTCGCAAGCCCGGCGACGGCCTGCCCGACGACGCCACGGGCGCCGGCCTGCTGGTCTATGCCGCCGGCCGCGACGAGGCCGAGGCGGTGCGCGAGACCGTCGCCCTCCTGCGCCAGGCCGATCTGGCGCCGCTCGACGTGATCGGTCACGGCACGCTCGACGAGCGTCTCGCCGCGGGCGAGGAGATCGACGAGCATGAGCGCGCGCTGATGCAGCGCGCGCTCGACGAGGATGCGGTGATCGTGGCGCAGATGACGCCCTTCACCGGCGACTGAAAGGACGCCGCAAGCGTCGGGGCCGGCTCAGCCCTTGGTGATCTGCACCCGCTTGCCGCCCTGTTCTGCCGGCGCCCGGCGCGGGACCGTGATTGTCAGCACGCCGTCCTTCAGATCGGCCGAGACCTTCGCTTCGTCGGCATCGGCCGGCACGCGGAAACTGCGCTGGAAACTGCCGTACTGGCGCTCGCTGAAATACCAGGTGTCGCCCTTCTCCTCGCGCTCGGTCTTCTTCTCGCCGCGAACCGCGACGACGCCATTCTCGACGGTGAGCTGGATGTCGTCCTCGGCGACGCCGGGCAGCTCCATCGTGATCCGGTAGGCATCCTCGCCCGAGGATGCCTCGGCCGCGGGCGCGACCCAGTCGGCAAGCTTGCCGCCGAACTGGCGGAAGGGTTCGTAAAGCGACGGCCAGAAGGTGCCTAGCGGGGTTTTCTCGACCATGATCTCCTCCATTCGAATGCAGTTCCGAACGGGGCAGATATAGGAAGCCGCGCCGCGGTTTTCATTGATCCCGGTCAAAATCGCCTGGCGATGGAGCGGTGCGGCGCGCGCGTTCAACCAAGGCCGCCGCAGACCGCCCAGGGCGTTGGGTCCAAAGCTTTCATTGTGGTTAACGGTATAGATATTTCATTTTTTGTCAGATACTTGAAGATTTGTGCACGCGTGCACACCTTGCCCGGATTCAGTCCCGCAGCAGCTCGTTGATCGAGGTCTTGGCGCGCGTCCTCGCGTCCACCCGCTTGACGATCACCGCGCAGTAGAGATGCACCCCGCCCGTGGACGGCATCGAGCCCGCCACGACGACCGAGCCCGCCGGCACCTCGCCATAGCTGACCTTGCCCGTCTCCCGGTCCACGATCTTTGTCGACTGGCCGATGAAGACCCCCATGCCGAGGACCGAGCCCTCGCGCACGATCACGCCCTCGACAACCTCCGACCGCGCGCCGATGAAGCAATCGTCCTCGATGATCGTCGGGCCGGCCTGCATCGGCTCCAGCACGCCGCCGATCCCGACCCCGCCCGAAAGATGCACGTTCCTGCCGATCTGCGCGCAGGACCCCACCGTTGCCCAGGTATCGACCATCGTCCCCTCGCCGACATGGGCGCCCAGGTTGACGAAGCAGGGCATCAGCACCACGCCCTTCGCGATATGTGCCGAGCGGCGGACGACGCAGTTGGGCACGGCGCGGAAACCCGCTTCCTTCCACTGGTCCGGGGTCCAGCCGCGGAACTTCGAATCGACCTTGTCCCACCAGGTTCCGCCCTGCGGCCCGCCGGCATGCGGCTCCATGTCGTGCAGCCGGAAGCCCAGCAGCACGGCCTTCTTCGCCCACTGGTTGACATGCCAGTCGGCGCCCCGCTTCTCGGCCACGCGCAGCGCGCCCCGGTCGAGCGCATCGAGCGTCGCCTCGATCGCCTCGCGCGTCTCGCCGCGGGTGTCGGGGCTGATCGTTGCGCGCGCCTCCCAGGCGGCTTCGATGGCGGCTTCGAGGGCGTCGTTCGTCATCGCGCGGCTCCTGCGGCTCTGGTCATGCGGTGCGCGACGCTATAGCGTTGCGGCCCCGTACACGCAATCAGGCAGGCCAGTTAGATGAACGAAAAGGGCCGGTTCCGCCCCTTCCCGGATGCCGAGGACGATGTCCGCACCTGGCGCGAAATCCCCGACACGCCGCAAACGCGCAGCCCGGCCTACCGGCTGGCTTTCGACGACCCCGACTTCCTGATGCGCGACGAGTTGCGGCCGGTGCGGCTGCAGCTCGAACTCCTCAAGCCCGAGATGCTGATGGCCGAGCGGCAGATCGCCACGACGGTGGTGATGTTCGGCGGCGCGCGCATCCCGCCGCCCGGCAAGCCGGGCGGCGCACCGGGTCTCGCGACGCTCTCGCCCTACTACGCGCGGGCGCGCGACTTCGCGCGACTGGTCACCGAACGCAGCGTCTCGACGGGCTGTCGGCGACTGGTCATCTGCACCGGCGGCGGGCCCGGCGTGATGGAGGCCGGCAATCGCGGCGCGGCCGAAGCGGGCGGCATCTCGATCGGCCTCAACATCGTCCTGCCGCACGAACAGGCACCCAACGCCTGGGTGACGCCCGAGCTGAGTCTCAATTTCCACTACTTCGCGATCCGCAAGATGCATTTCCTGATGCGCGCCGAGGCGATCACGGTCTTTCCCGGTGGCTTCGGGACGCTGGACGAGTTGTTCGAGACGCTGACCCTGATCCAGACGCAACGGATGGCGCGGGTCCCGTTCCTTCTCTTCGGGCGCAGCTTCTGGGAGCGGGTTATCAACTGGCAGGCGCTGGCCGATGCCGGCACGATCAGCCCGCACGACCTGGAACTCTTCCGCTATGTCGAAACGGCCGAGGAGGCTCTTGCCGCGATCGACGATTGGCCGGTCGAAAGCCCCGCCCCACCCTGAGCCACGCGCCGAAGCCGTGGTCTTCTGTTCGTTGGCGGCAACAACTCGCCGAGGGCGCTGCGCAGTCGTTCCAGTTGCAGCGGCTTCGTCAGGCAGTCATCGAAACCCGCGCGCATGTAGCTCTCGACCTGATGCGCCATCGCGTTCGCGGTGAAGGCAAGGATCGGCACGGAACCGCGTCCGCGCGCTTTCTCGCGCGCGCGGATCTCGTTCAGCACGCTGACCCCGTCGATATCGGGCATCGAGATGTCGAGGATGATCGCGTCGAATTCCTCGCGCTCGAAGGCGTCGAGCGCCTGCACGCCGCCATCGACCATCTTCGGCGAGATCCCCAACTGCCCCATCATGGCGCTGAGGATCATCCGGTTGGTACGGTTGTCGTCGGCGGCAAGGACGCGAAGCCCGGCAAGGTCGTATTCGGGCTGCGCCACGGCCTGGGGCTCGACCGGGATCGCGACGGCCTTCTCGTCCGGCACAGGCAGCGGCAGATCGATCACGAAGCGCGTGCCCTCACCGCGCGCCGAGGTGAAGTCGATCGCGCCGTCCATCATGTCGACGAGTCGCTTGACAATCGCCATGCCGAGTCCGGTGCCGCCATACTTGCGGGCGATCGAGCCGTCGGCCTGGCCGAAATCCTCGAACACATGCGACTGTTCCTCGACCGTCATGCCGATCCCGGTATCGGTGACCGTCAGCCCGATGCGGTCGGGATCGGTGCAGTCGATCTCGACATGCACCGATCCCTCCTCGGTGAACTTGATCGCGTTGCTGATCACGTTGTGGAGGATCTGCAGCAGTCGATGCGGGTCGCCCCTCCGGGTGACGTGGCGCATGCCCTGAACGGTCACCCCGAAGGAGAGATGCTTTTCCGAGGCGCGCAGCGTATGCACCGCCTCCAGCCGGTGGGCGAGTTCCAGCATGTCGAAGGGCACCGCCTCGATCGATAGCTGGTCGGCCTCGATCTTCGACATGTCCAGAAGGTCGTTGATGATGCTCAGAAGCAGCGAACCCGAATCGTGCATGAGCCTGATCATGCGCTTCTGGTCCGTATCCTGCACCAGCCGCCCCAGAACCTCGGCGATGCCGAGAACCCCGTTCAGCGGCGTGCGCATCTCGTGGCTCATCTTGGCCAGGAAATGCGACTTGGCGATGTTGGCGCGCCGCGCCTCTTCGAGCGCCACTTCACGCGCTCGCTCGGCATGGACCTGGTCGGTAACGTCGATCACCGCGTAGACGACGCGGGCATGTTGCCGTTCGCCGGCCGGCACCGGCGCGGCATGGACCGAGCAGTAGCGCACCCCATCGGGACAGTTCAGCGCGAAGCGCTGGTCGACCACTGGCTGGCTGGTTTCCATCACCTTCTCGAACGGCGTCTCGCCCGGATCGAGCGGACGGCCATCCAGGTGCGCATAGGCCCAGTTCGCGGGACGGTGATCGGCGCCCAGCATCTCGTCCAGGGAAGCGCTGAGAACACGTTCCGCCGCGTCGTTGGCGAACAGGATGGTCCCGGTTTCGTCCAGCACGAGGATGCCCATCGCCGAGGTCGACAGGATACTGGCCAGGAACGCCCGTTCCTCGGCCAGTTCCGCCTGCGCGGCGCGGGCGGCACGGTCGCTCTCGCGCCGCTGGAGGACCGAACAGATCACGTCGGCCACCGACTGCAGAAGGTAGAGTTCGCCAGGCAGGAATTCGTGTGCGTGCTCGACTCCGTCGAACCCCATCATGCCGTAGAGTTCCGAGCCCGAGCGCATCGGCACAAGCACGACCGACCGGATGCCCTGCATCTCGAAGAGCGGGCGGGCCGGGTCCTCGGGATCCAGCGCGCCGACATCGGGCACCTGGAAGGGTCGGCCGGCGCGCAGATGGTCGAGGATGTCGCCATAAAGCGACAACGGCAGGCCCTGCAGATGCTCGATCATCGGCTCGGTGTCCGGGCCGCACCATTCGTGTGTGTTGTTGCCGACCTCGCCGTCGCGGACGAATACATAGGAACGGTCGCGCTTGCAGTAGACGCCGATGCGCGCGATCGCCTGGTTGATCGCGCCGTCGATCTCGTCGATCGGCGCGCGCAGCAGGTCGTTGAGGATCTCGACGACCAGTGCCTGGATCCGGGTCAGGCGCGTCTCGTTGGTGATCGTCTCGCTATGCATGCTGGTCATTGTCGACTCTGCCGCGTTCCGGCCAGCGCAGGCAGGCCGGCACCCTTCCCGTTTCCCGGACCAATCGCTCCGTTATCGCCTGACTGTCTTAGCAAAGCCTTAACCGTTGGCCTCTCTCGGCAGGGCAGGTCAATTCCCATCACGCGCGAACTTGCTTGTCAACGATGCAATCCATGCGCGAGTTCGTGCCGCCTTGCCGTGTCTTCCGGTGCGCGCTAGCACGGGCGGCGAACAACAAGTGACCGGAGCCTGCATGGCACACGAACCGCTCGATCCCGTCGACCTGACCGCCCGCCTGATCCGTTGCCCCTCGGTCACACCCGAGGAGGGTGGTGCGCTGCAATTGCTCGAGGCCGAACTGGCAGCGGCCGGGTTCGTCTGCACGCGGGTCGATCGGGCCGGGGTATCCAATCTTTTCGCCCGCTGGGGCGAGAAGGGGGCAAACCGGGCGCTGGGCTTCAACGGGCATACGGACGTGGTGCCGGTGGGGGATCCGGCGGACTGGACGCACGACCCGTTCGGTGGCGAGATCGACGGCGGCCGGATCTGGGGCCGGGGTGCGTGCGACATGAAATCGGGCGTTGCCGCCTTTGTCGCAGCGGCCGTGGATTTCGTCCGCGAGAGCCCGCCGCAGGGAGCTGTCATCCTGACCATCACCGGCGACGAGGAGGGCGATTCGACCGACGGGACGGTCGCGATCCTCGCCTGGATGGAGGCGATGGGCGAACGGATGACCCATTGCATCGTCGGCGAGCCCACCTGTCCCGAATTCATGGGCGAGATGATCAAGAACGGCCGCCGCGGCGCGATGAGCGCCACGATCACCGCGCGCGGCATCCAGGGCCATTCCGCCTATCCGCACAAGGCGCGGAATCCGCTGCACGGGCTGGTGGCGCTGCTCGACAAGCTGGTGCGCCACGAACTCGACTGCGGCAGCCCCGGATTCGACCCCTCGACGCTCGCCCTGACGACGATCGACACCGGCAATCCGGCCTCGAACGTGATCCCGGCCGCCGCGCGTGGGGTGCTCAACATCCGCTTCAACGACCGCCACAGCGGCGCCAGCCTGACCGACTGGCTGAAGGCCGAGGCTGCGGTGATGGGGGAGGCGACGGGCATCGACTTCTCGGTCGATTCCAGGATTTCCGGCGAACCGTTCGTGACCGATCCAGGCGAGTTCACTGGCCTCGTTGCGCGCGCGGTCGAGGCCGAATGCGGCGTCAAGCCGGTGCTCTCGACCTCGGGCGGGACCTCGGATGCGCGTTTCATCCGCGGGCATTGCGAGGTGGTGGAATTCGGCCTTGTCGGCACCTCGATGCACCAGGTGGACGAGTATGCCGAGGTCGCGCACGTCCGGCAGCTAAAGGCCGTCTACCGCAGGCTGCTCAGCGACTACTTCGCCTGAGCGCCCACCAGAAATTCGATGACGCCAGAACGCGGAAGTGCTAGCCGCAGCGCATGGACAGGATACCGACGAAAGCCGACCTTCAGGAGTGGCTGGCCGAGAACCCCGACGCCACCGGCCTGCGCGACATCGCGCGGGCCTTCGGGCTGAAGGGCGCGGCACGCACCGAACTCAGGCGCCTTCTGGCGGAGATGGAGGATGAGGGGCTGGTCGAGCGGCGCCGCCGACGCCGGGGCGCGGACCGCCTGCCGCCCGTCGGGGTTCTGCGCGTGACCGGACCCGACGATGCCGGCGACCTCTTCGCCGAGCCGCAGGACTGGGAAGGCACCGGCAGGCCGCCGCGCATTCTCGTCGCGGCCCGCGCGACCGATCCCGCCCTCGGCACCGGAGACCGCATCCTCGCCAAGCTCCTGCCCGTGCGCGGCGAGGATCACGACTACCAGGCGCGCCTGATGCGCAAGCTTGACAGCGGACCGCGGCGGGTTCTCGGCATCTATCGCGTGGGTTCGGAAGGCGGACGCATCGTGCCCATCGACCGCGGCGCCGACATGGAATGGCGCGTGCCGGCCGCGGACAGGATGGACGCGAGGGACGGCGAACTGGTCGAGGCCGAGCAGACTGGTGCCCCGCGCCTTGGCCTGCCGCGAGCGCGCGTCAAGGCGGTCCTAGGCGACCCGTCCGCGCCCAAGGCCGTCTCGCTCATCGCCATTCATCAGCACGGCATTCCCGACGAGTTCCCGGATGCCGTCCTGGTCGAGGCCGAGGCGATGGAACCCGCGGGCCTCGGGAAGCGCGAGGATTTGCGCGACCTGCCGCTGATAACCATCGACCCGTCGGATGCGCGCGACCATGACGACGCGGTCTGCGCCATGCGCGATACCGACCCAAGGAACCCCGGCGGCTTCGTCGTCTGGGCCGCGATCGCCGATGTTGCGCATTACGTCCGCCCCGGGTCCGAGCTCGACCGCGAGGCGCGACGGCGCGGCAATTCCACCTATTTCCCCGACCGCGTCGTTCCGATGCTGCCCGAGAGACTCTCGGCCGATCTGTGCAGCCTGCATGAAGGCGCGGACCGGGCGGTGATTGCCGTGCGCATGGTCCTCGATGCGCATGGCCGCAAGATCGCGCACCGCTTCACGCGCGCGGCGATGCGCTCGCACGCGTCACTGAACTACGGCCAGGCGCAGGCTGCCTTCGATGGTCGGCACGACGACGCGACCGAACCACTGTCCGGGATGCTCGCCGATCTCTACGCCGCGTGGAAGGCCACGGTTCCCGCGCGCGAGACGCGCCAACCCCTGGATCTGGACCTGCCCGAGCGAAAGATCGTGCTGTCGGACGAGGGCAAGGTCGTCTCGGTCGCCTTTCGCGAGCGGCTCGATGCGCATCGGCTGATCGAGGAATTCATGATCCAGGCCAATGTCGCCGCCGCCGAGGAACTGATCGAGCGCCGCTCGGGGCTGCTGTTTCGGGTCCACGAAGAGCCGAGTCCGGAAAAGATCGAGGCGCTGCGGGAGATCGCGGTCAACGCCGGCTTCACGCTGGCCAAGGGGCAGGTGCTGCACACGCGGCATCTGAACGCGCTCCTGGCGCAGGCCGAGGGCACCCCGTTCGACGAGCTGATCAACATGTCGACCCTGCGCGCGATGACGCAGGCCTATTACAGTCCCGAGAACTACGGCCATTTCGGTTTGTCGCTGCGGAACTACGCGCATTTCACCTCGCCCATCCGGCGCTATTCGGACCTGATCGTGCATCGCGCGCTGATCAGCGCCCATCGCTGGCCGCCGGACCCGCGCCGGGACGGGCTGAGCGGGTGGGACATCGACCATCTACTTGAAACTGCTCAGGTAATTTCCGAGGCCGAGCGTCGCTCGATGGCCGCCGAGCGCGACACGACGGACCGCTACCTTGCCGCCTTCCTCGCCGACCGGGTGGGGGCCACGTTCACCGGCCGGATTGCCGGGGTGGCGCGATTCGGGCTCTTTGTGAAGCTCGACGAGACGGGCGCCGACGGGCTGGTGCCGATCCGCTCGCTGGGCGACGAATACTTCCGCCACGATGCCGAGGCGCAGACGCTGACCGGCGAAAAGTCCGGGCAGATCATCGGCTTGGGCCAACGCGTCACAGTCAAGCTGGCCTCGGCCGAGCCGGTGACCGGCGGGCTTCTGCTGGAACTGCTGGAGGTCGAGGGCGCGACCGTCGCGCGGCCGAGGCGCACCGGGAGAAGCCGCGCCGCCGCGCGCAAGCCGGCCGCCGCGCGGGGCGCGAAGGCGAAGGCGCGGCGCAGGGAACGGCAGCGCCGTTGAGCCGCAACCGGGCTGCCGGAAAGCGGGTGGCAAGCGGGTGGCAGCAGCGCGCGCCGCCCCCGCGATCCGCGCAAGGACGGGCTGAGCGCCTGGGATATCGACCATCTTACTGA
>SLPP01000335.1 GCA_007131945.1 Paracoccaceae bacterium
CCCTGCACGAAGAACAGATCCGACGGATTGACCGGCGCCATGACCACCTCGATCAGGACCTGTCCCTCGCCAAACTCGGGCAGCGGAACCTCGCGCAGATCAAGGAACGGCTCGAGCGCGGCCGGCACCTGCGGCGCGGCCGTGGCGGCAAAGCCGCCCTCGCACAGGGCGAGCGCGGTCGTGGTTCGGGGCAGGGTCATGGCGGGCTCCTTGGATTTCGCACCGATCCTAGCAGGCACGTCCGGCGCGGCAATCGCGATCCACGCAGGCCCTGGCTCAGCCGTTCCGGCCGGCGGCGGCTGGCGGCGGGTCGGTTCCGGCCAGCCGGCGTCGGCAGGCAGACGGGGTCTCGCCCGTCTGCCGGCGGAAGGCGCGCGAGAAATAGGCGGGATCCTCGTAGCCCAGCGCGTAGCCGATCTCGGCCACCCGCAGGCGGGTATAGGCGAGCATCCGCTGCGCCTCGCGCACGCGGCGCGCCTCGATGTAGCGACCGGCCGACATGCCGGCCATCGCGCGCGTCACCCGGTTCAGATGCGTGGGCGTCAGCCCCAGCGCGGCAGCGTAGTCGCCCAGTCGCCAGCCCGCGCGCAGATGTCCGTGCAGCGCCGCGTCGAAGCCCTGCATGTGGGCCGCATAGCGCGCCGGCGCGGCGGCGGCGGCCGGGGCGGCAAGGCCGCGGGCGGCGTGGCACAGGACCTGCGTTGCCAGCGCCCGCAGCATCACCGGCCGCACCGCGTCGTCGCGCACCAGTTCGGCGAGGATCGCCTCGAACAGCGGGTCGAGCGCGGGCCCGGTGGCGCAGGCCCCCCAGGCCGACAGCGCCGTGGCAAGCGGCGCGTCCTCGCCCAGGAGCTCGGGAAAGCCGTCCGCGGGCAGGGTCAGCACGTATCCCTCGGTTCCGGCGGCGAAGCGGAAGCCGTGGACAACCCAGGGCGGGATGTTCAGCAGCACCGGCAAGGCCAGGTCGCGCGCGCGCCCGTCCACCGTGATCCGTGCATTGCCCTGCCGGATCAGCATGATCTGGTGAAGATTGGGGTGGCGATGCGGCGCGATCTGCCAGTCGTGGCGGCGCGCGCGGTCGCGGATGCGTTCGCAATGCAGCATGTCGGGAAAGTCGCGCCCCTCGCCATAGAGGCCGAAGACGGGGATCGGGCCGGACAGCGCCATGTTCGGATAATACCAGCGATTGCGGCGATCATCCATTCAAATGCCGAGTCCATGTCGTATGTTTCCGCATCGTCGCGGGAGGGGGCGCATGCGGACACAGGTCGCCATCATCGGCGGCGGGCCATCGGGTCTGATCCTGTCGCAGCTTCTGATGCGCGCCGGCATCGCCACCGTCGTGCTGGAACGGCAGTCGCGGGAACACGTGCTGGGCCGCATTCGCGCCGGCGTGCTTGAGCGCGGCACGGTCGAACTGCTGCGGCGCGCCGGCGTCAGCGCGAGGCTCGACCGCGAGGGGATCTTGCACGAGGGCACGAACCTCTCGACCGTGAACGGGATGTTCCGCGTCGATTTCAGGGCGCGCATCGGCGAGGTGGTGACGGTCTATGGCCAGACCGAGGTGACGCGGGACCTCTACGCCGCGCAGGACGCGCTGGGCGCGACGATCGTCGACGAGGCCGCCGATGTCGCGCTGCACGACCTCGATACCGACGCGCCCTTCGTCACCTGGCGCAAGGACGGCGCCGAGCACCGGATCGAGGCCGACTACATCGCCGGCTGCGACGGTTTCCACGGCCCCAGCCGGCAGGCGATCCCGGCCGCCAAGCGGACCGAGTACGAACGGGTCTATCCCTTCGGCTGGCTGGGCGTGCTCTCGCGCACCCGCCCCGCGGCCGGGGAGCTGATCTACGCCAACCACCCGCGCGGCTTCGCGCTTGCCTCGATGCGCAACCCGCAGCTGTCGCGCTACTACGTCCAGGTGCCGCTGACCGACCGGGTCGAGGACTGGTCGGACGCGGCCTTCTGGGACGAGCTGCGCCGCCGCCTGCCGCCCGAGGTCGCGGAGGGCATGGAAACGGGCCCCGCGATCGAGAAGTCGATCGCGCCGCTCAGAAGCTTCGTAACCGAGCCGATGCGTTGGGGGCGGCTGTTCCTTGCCGGCGATGCCGCGCATATCGTGCCGCCGACGGGGGCGAAGGGGCTGAACCTCGCCGCCTCGGACGTCCATTACCTCTCCGAGGCGCTGATCGCCGCGTTCGGGGGCGATCGCGCGGTGCTCGACCATTATTCCGACCGCGCGCTCAACCGTATCTGGGGCGCGATGCGGTTCTCCTGGTGGATGACCTCGATCCTGCACCGCTTCCCCGGGCAGACCGATTTCGACCAGAAGATCCAGGAGGCCGAGCTCTACCAGCTGGAAACGCTTGAAAGCGCGCAAGCGGCCATGGCACGCAACTATACGGGCTTGCCGTATTGAGGGGGGCGATGACGGACCGCTATCTGAAGGGCGTGCAGATCCGCCGCGAGGTGCTTGGCGACGACCATGTCGACCGCGCCGAGGCGGCGATGAGCGAGCTCGACAAGCCGTTCCAGGTGCTGATCACCGAGGCCGCCTGGGGAAATCTCTGGGCCTCGGACGCGATCAGCCCGCGCGAACGCTCGATGCTGACGCTGGCGATCCTCGCCGCGACCGGCAATTTCGAGGAGATCGCGATGCATGTCCGCGCCACCGCCCGCACCGGCGCGAGCCCTCGCGACGTGATGGAGGCCTTCCAGCACGTCGCGATCTATGCCGGCGTGCCGCGCGCCAACCATGCGATCAGGATCGCCAAGGCGGTCTTCGCCGAGATGGAGAAGGACGATGGCTGACAGCCCCCTCAATGCGCCGCTGATCCCGCGCAACCGGGCAATCCATCCCGTCCCCTGCGATCCCGACTACAAGACCAGCGTCACCCGCTCGCCGAACCTGCCGCTCCTGTCGATGGACTCGACGCCGACCGAGGAGACCGGGCCGCGCTTCGGCCATGCGCTGATCGGGCCGCTCGACAACAACCTGATCCTGAACTGGACGAAGGGGGCGGCGCCGGCCATCGGCGAGCGGATCCTCGTGCACGGGCGGGTCATGGACCAGTTGCGCCGGCCGGTGGCGGGAACGCTCGTCGAGATCTGGCAGGCCAATGCCGGCGGGCGCTACCGGCACGTCAAGGACGGCTACCTTGCGCCGCTCGATCCGAATTTCGGCGGCTGCGGGCGGACGCTGACCGACGACGAGGGGCGCTACCAGTTCCTGACCATCCGCCCCGGTGCCTATCCCTGGCCCAACCGGGTGAACGACTGGCGGCCGATGCATATCCATTTCTCGGTCTTCGGCCAAAGTTTCGGCCAGCGGCTCATCACCCAGATGTATTTCGAGGGCGACCCGCTGATCGACCGCTGTCCCATCGCCCACACGATCAAGTCGCGCGCGCAGCTCGACCGGCTGGTGGCGCCGCTCGACATGGCGCATGCGAGGCCACACGACTTCCTCGCCTACAGGTTCGACATCGTCCTGCGTGGCCGCCGCCAGACCATGTTCGAGAACCGACCCGAGGGGATGTGAGATGGTGCAGAAACTCGACTGGCTGGACGAGACGCCGTCGCAGACCGCGGGGCCCTATGTCCATATCGGCTGCATCCCGACCTTCGCCGGGCTCGCCGGCATCTATCCCGAGGATCTCGGCCTGAGCCCGATCGCCGACGGGGCCGAGGGCGAGATCATCACCATCACCGGCGCGGTCTTCGACGGCACCGGCTGGGCGATACGCGACGCGATGCTGGAGAGCTGGCAGCCGGATGCGCAGGGGCTCTTTACCGGCCAGCCCGGCACCCATCCGAAGGTTTCCGGCTTCGCGCGCTTCGCGGCGGATGGCGAGAGCGGCGAGTTCAGCCTGCGCACGGTGAAGCCCGGCTCGGTGGCGCTGCCCGGCGGCGGCCGGCAGGCGCCGCATGTCGCGCTGTGGATCGTGGCGCGGGGGATCAATATCGGGCTCGCGACGCGGATCTATTTCGAGGACGAGGACAACAGCGCCGATCCGCTGCTTGCCCGGATCGAGCAGCGGCACCGCGTCCGGACGCTCCTTGCGAAGCGGACGGCGCCGGGCCAGTATCGGTTCGACATCCACCTGCAAGGTGACAACGAAACCGTGTTCCTGGACCTCTGACATGCAGCCCTCCGCCTCGCCCGACCCCTGCATCATCTGCGTCGCCATCACTGGCTCGGTGCCGACCAAGGCCGACAACCCGGCGGTGCCGATCACCGTCGCCGAGCAGGTGGAGAGTACGCAGGAGGCCTTCGAGGCGGGCGCCGCGATCGTGCACGCGCATGTGCGCGATGACGCGGGCAGGCCGACCTCGGACCCCGAGCGTTTCGCGCGGCTGAAGGAGGGGCTGGAGAAGCACTGCCCCGGCATGATCATCCAGTTCTCGACCGGCGGGCGGTCGGGCTCGGGCGCGGCGCGGGGCGGGATGCTGCCCCTGAAGCCGGACATGGCCTCGCTGGCCGTCGGGTCGAACAACTTCCCGACGCGGGTCTACGAGAACCCGCCCGACCTCGTCGACTGGCTCGCGGCCGAGATGCTGGAACACGGGGTCAAGCCCGAGATCGAGGCCTTCGATCTGAGCCACATCTTCCAGGCGGTGAGGATGAGCCATGACGGGCGGCTGAAGACGCCGCTCTACGTGCAGTTCGTGATGGGCGTGAAGAACGCCATGCCGGTCGATCACGAGGTCTTCGACTTCTACGTGCGCACGCTGAAGCGGCTGGCGCCCGATGCGCTGTGGTGCGGGGCGGGGATCGGCGCCGGGCAGATCATGCTCAACGACTGGTGCATCGCCGCGGGCGGCCATGTGCGCACCGGGCTCGAGGACAACGTCCGGCTCGACCGGACGACGCTGGCGCCGTCGAACGCGGCGCTGGTGCGCCGGGCGGTCGAGCTGTGCGAGAAGCACGACCGGCCGGTCGCCACCTGGCAGCAGGCGCGCGAGATGCTGGGCCTGCCGCTACGGGCGTGAGGCGCGGGCGGCCGGCGCATCGCGGGCGCGGCGACAAGAGGGTGACGGGGGCGCTCCCGTCTGTCTTCCTGCGCGGCCTGCGGCCGCACACTCATCCCGTTGGGCCGGGCTCGGGCGCTGCCGCGCCCGAGCCTGGGGGCGCCGCCCCCGTCGCCCTGCGGGCGAGTCCCCCGGGGCGCCGCCAGACAGGGGACGCGCGCCCGAACGGATTGCGACGTCGCCCTGTCCTGCCCCAGGCAAGTCCCGTCGGTCCGCGCCCTGTCGGGCATGGAACGCGGTAAGCATCCGGCGTGAGCCGCGGTCAGGCGGCCTTGACGTTTGGTTTGGTCGCAGCCCAATTCCACGGCAGCAGTTCCGGCAGGCGCGAGACGGGCATGTCGGAGATGCGGGCGATGGCG
>SLPP01000349.1 GCA_007131945.1 Paracoccaceae bacterium
GCGGCCAAGTCTCCGACCACCTTGCCAAAACGGAAACCACATGACCCGCTCCCTCCTGCCCGGCATACTTGCCATGGCCGCGATCGTCGTGGCCTCGAACATCCTCGTGCAGTTCCTGCTCGGCGACTTCCTGACCTGGGGGGCGCTGACCTATCCGCTGGCCTTCCTGGTCAACGACGTGATGAACCGGGTCTACGGCCCGGCCGCGGCGCGCCGGGTGGTCTGGGCGGGGTTCGCCACCGGCGTCGCCTGTTCGCTGGTCGGCACGCAGATCGTGGGCGAGTACGGGCCGCTGGTCACGCTGCGCATCGCGATGGGCTCGGGGCTCGCCTTCCTGACCGCGCAGATGCTGGACGTGGTGATCTTCGACCGGCTGCGCGACCGGCGCTGGTGGAAGGCGCCGCTCGCCTCGACGCTGGTGGGCTCGACCGTCGATACCGCGCTCTTCTTCTCGATCGCCTTCGCCGCCGCCTTCACCTTCCTCGAGCCCGGAAACGACGTCGGCTGGGCGAACGAGGCGGTGCCGCTGCTGGGCTGGGGCGTGATTGCACCCTTCTGGGTCTCGATGGCGATTGCCGACTGGATGGTCAAACTGGCGCTGGCTCTGCTCGCCCTGGTGCCATTTCGCATAATCGTGCGCAAAATGACCCAACAGGTCGCATAAAACCTTTTGACAAACACAAAATCTGTGCCACCTTGGCGCTACGGTTCAACCCAGCGAAAGGAGGTGGTCCAGTGTCTAGAGTGATATTGGAGAGTGGTGTCGGGACAGTCAGAAGGGGCGCCTGCTGACGGCAGCCCTCGGCAGCGGATCTTCTGATTGGGCCAGGTTCTAACCGGTCCCATCTCCTGAAGCTCGTGAGGGCCGCCCCGCTTCGGGGCGGCCCTTTCGATTCCCGGTGAACGACCCCATGTTGAGAATAACGGACACGATCGCCCTGCAGGACTGGGAACTGACCGAGAGCTTCACGCGTTCCTCGGGACCGGGCGGGCAGAACGTCAACAAGGTCTCGACCGCGGTAGAGCTGCGCTTCGAGGCCGCGCGCAGCCCGCATCTGCCCGACGCGGTCAAGGCGCGGCTCGAGCGGCTCGCCGGGCGGCGCTGGACCCAGGACGGCGCGATCGTGATCCGTGTCGAGGACACGCGCAGCCAGGCCCGCAACCGCGAGATCGCGCGCGACCGGCTGGCGGAGCTCGTCCGCAAGGCGCTGATCCCGCCGCGGCGGCGCATCGCGACCCGGCCGACGCTGGGCAGCCAGCGTCGGCGGCTGGCGGCGAAGACCCGGCGCGGGGCGGTCAAGGCGCTGCGCGGCAGCGTCGAACCGGACGCCGAGTGAGGCGCCTGGCCCGCGTTGATCGAAACGCGCCACGAGGAGGCGAAGAGCAGAGATGAAATCGACCCCGCTGCAGACGCTCCGATCGCTGATCGAGCCGGTTCTCCGGCAGCCGGAATTCATCCAGGTCGCGGCGCTCTGCCTGCGCGACGACAAGGCCGGACGCGAGGTGCTGATGGTCACCAGCCGACGCACCGGGCGCTGGGTCCTGCCCAAGGGCTGGCCGATGAAGCGACGGACGCTGGCCGGGGCGGCGCAGCAGGAGGCCTGGGAAGAGGCCGGCGTGATCGGCCGCGTGGACGAGACCCCGATCGGCTACTACAGCTACCAGAAGCGCCACCGCACCGGGCTGATGCTGGCCTGCCGGGTCGAGGTCTTCCGGCTGGAGGTCGCCCATCTGGCCCGCGACTGGCCCGAAAAGAAGAAGCGCAAGCGTCGATGGATGCCGATCGAGGCGGCCGCGACGGCGGTCGACGAGCCGGAACTGGCCGCGCTGCTGCGGGCGCTTTGACGACCACCGGCGCGGAGCGGATTGATCCCCCCGGCGAAACCCGGTAGGCGGCGGCAATTGTGACTGTTTCATGACAGACGAGGAGCCGCGGCCGACATGACCCAGCGCGTCGATCCCGAGGCAAGGGCGATCAAGACCCTCGACAAGGACCTTCGGCGGATCGGCCTGATGGAGCAGGCGCTGGTCTTCACCGCCCGCCCGCTGGTCGGACCCGGCATGGCGCTGGCCTTCCTGGTCCTCGTCGGCCTGGTGACGACGGCGGTCATGGGGGCGCAGCCGGGCACGGTGATCGTGGTCGCGGCGGCGATGATCGGCGGCTACATGGCGCTGAACATCGGCGCCAACGATGTTGCCAACAACATGGGCCCGGCGGTCGGGTCGAAGGCGGTGACGCTGGCCGGCGCGCTGGCCATCGCGGCGGTCTGCGAGACGGCGGGCGCGCTTCTGGCCGGCGGCGACGTGGTGCGCACCGTCAGCCGCGGGATCATCGCGCCCGAGGCGGTGGCGGATCCGCGTTATTTCGTCTGGGCGATGATGGCGGCGCTTCTGGCCGGGGCGCTGTGGATCAACCTGGCGACCTGGCTGGGCGCGCCGGTCTCGACGACGCATTCGATCGTCGGCGGGGTGATGGGGGCGGGGATCGCCGCGGCGGGATTCGCCGCGGTGAACTGGCCGACCATGGGCGCAATCGCGGCGAGCTGGGTGATCTCGCCGGTGCTCGGCGGCATGGTCGCGGCGATCTTCCTGGCCATCATCAACAGCCGGATCATCTATCGCGAGGACAAGATCGCCGCGGCGCGGGTCTGGGTGCCGATCCTCATCGGCGTCATGGGCGGGGTATTCGCCACCTACATGGCGCTCAAGGGGATCTCGCGGATCGTGTCCTTCAGCCTGGGCCAGTCGGTGCTGATCGGCATCGCCGTCGGGATGCCGCTGGTGCTGCTGATGCGGCCGGTCATCCGCCGGCAGTCCGAGGGGATGGAGAACCGCAACAAGTCGCTCAAGGAGCTGTTCGCGATCCCGCTGGTGTTTTCGGCCGCGCTTCTGTCCTTCGCGCATGGGGCGAACGACGTGGCGAACGCGGTCGGGCCGCTGGCGGCGATCGTGCACGCGGTGCAGGGGGGCGGCGCGGCCGAGGCGGTGACGATCCCGCTCTGGGTGATGGTGATCGGGGCGCTGGGGCTGTCGTTCGGGCTGGTGCTGTTCGGGCCGAAGCTGATCAGCATCGTCGGCTCCGAGATCACCCGGCTGAACGCCATGCGCGCCTATTGCGTGGCCCTGTCGGCGGCGGTGGTGGTGATCATCGCTTCCTGGCTGGGGCTGCCGGTGAGTTCGACGCATATCGCCATCGGCGGGATCTTCGGCGTCGGCTTCTACCGGGAATGGTACCACGAGCGGGTGCTGAAGGAGAACCGCGACCTCTCGGCGCTGCCGGTCGAGGAACGCACCCGGCGCAAGGTCGTGCGGCGGGCGCATTTTCTCACGATTCTCGCGGCCTGGGTGATCACCGTGCCGGTGGCGGCGGTGCTTTCGGGGGTGCTTTTCCTGCTGCTGGTGCTGATGACCGGCGGCGCCTGAGCCCGGCGGGGAGGGGCTGCGGCGGCAAGCGGCGGCGGTAATTGCCCGCCAGAAAGCGTGTGGCAGGCGCATTGCAGACGGGGCGTGCCGCCGAAAGCCGTGCTACCCCTCACGCGCCCCGAAGATGGCCGAGCCGACGCGGACATGCGTCGCGCCATGCGCCACGGCGATCTCGAAATCGTCGCTCATCCCCATCGAGAGGCCGGCGAGCCCGTTGCGCCCGGCGATCTGTGCCAGCAGCCGGAAATGCGGCGCGGGATCGGCGTCCACGGGCGGGATGCACATCAGCCCGACGAGCGGCAGGTCGAGCCCGCGGGCCTCGGCGATGAGGGCGTCGGCGGCCTCGGGCAGGACACCGGCCTTCTGCGACTCGGCGCCGGTATTGACCTGAATGAAGAGATCGGGGCTTTCGCCGCGTTCCTGGGCAAGCCGGGCGAGCGTCCGGGCCAGCTTCGGACGGTCGAGCGAATGGATGGCGCGGAACATCTCGACAGCGGCGCGGGCCTTGTTGGTCTGCAAGGGGCCGACGAGGTGCAGCTCGATCCCCGCGTGGCGGGCCTGGAAATCGGGCCAGCGCGCCTGCGCCTCCTGCACGCGATTCTCGCCGAAGACGCGCTGGCCCTCGCGCAGCACCGCCGCGACCCGATCGGCGGGCTGGAGCTTGGAGACGGCGATCAGCGTGACCGCGCCGGGGGTGCGGCCCGCCGCTTCCTCGGCCGCGCGCAGGCGGCGGGTGATTTCGGCAAGCGCCATGCGGAGCCGCCCGCGTCAGGAGCCGGGCGCGTTCAGCCGCAGGCCGGGCTGGATGTCGCGCCAGGCGGCCGGGCCGCGGGGCTGGAAGTTGCCGGTGGCGATGGAGAGCGAGAAGCCGACATACCAGCCGCTGTCGAAGGGCTGGCGGACGGTCATCGTATAGCGGCCCTGATGGAGGCCGCGCGTCGCGCCAGCGCCGTCGCGCGCATCGGCCTCATGGGTCACGCCGAACCGCCCCTCGACGCTGTGGGTCACGGTCTGCGCCGCGGCGGGCAGGGCGAGCACTGCCAGGACGGCAAGGACGGGGATGAGGCGCATCGCAAGGCTCCGACGGTTTCACCTGGCAAGCTAGCACCGATCCGGCCTGCGTCCAATGGGCGGGCGGGAATGAGAGAGCGGGCACCAGGCCCGCTCGTTCCGCGATCCGTCGTTTGGTCCCGGAACGGGAAGCAGACACCGGCCGGGAGGGCCTTCGAGCCGGCGCCGTTGCCGATCCTGCGGCCCTCATGCGAGCGGCGGCAGACACCGCCACTGCCCCGCGCCGGGCGGTCACGGGACGGCCGCGATCGTCAGGAAGGCGCCGAAGATGACCAGGTGGATCCCGCCTTGCAGCACCGTCGTCCGGCCGGTGGCCAGCGACAAGGTGGCCATGAAGAGCGACAGGATCAGCAGCACGACATGCTCGGCATCGAGGCCGAGCGCCAGCGGTTGACCCATCGCCAGCGACAGGAGCGCGACCGTCGGGATGGTCAGGCAGATCGAGGCCAGCGCCGAGCCGAGCGCGAGGTTGAGCGCCGTCTGCAGTCGGTTGGCGCGGGCGGCGCGAATCGCGGCGGTGCCCTCGGGCATCAGCACCACCATGGCGATCGCCACGCCGACAAGCGCCGCAGGCAGTCCCGCGCGCGCAACCGCGCCCTCGACCATGGGCGAGAGCGACTCGGCCAGCAGGACCACCGCGACCAGCGCCACCGGCAGCATCGCCAGCGCCCCGCGGAAGCTGCGCCGGTCGGGTGGCGGGCCGTTGGCGAGCTCGCCCGCCGGGTCGCGGAAGTCGTCGCGGTGGCGGATCATCTGCACGAAGAGGAAGAGCCCGTAGAGCGCCAGCGAGACCACCGCGACGAACAGAAGCTGCGGCGGCGCGTAGACCGGGCCGGGCGTCGCCAGGGTGAAGTTGGGCAGGACC
>SLPP01000264.1 GCA_007131945.1 Paracoccaceae bacterium
CACCGTTAACCACAACGAAAGCTTTTCTCCGAACTCCGCAGATGCCGGCACCGGGCGCGCCGAAACGCGAACGCGCCCCGCCGGGGGGCGCGTCGCTTCGATCGTTCGGGCCGCGGATGGTCGGGCTCAGGCGTCCTTCGTCTTGCCCTTGGCCGCGTTCTTGACCGGCGCCCAGAGGCGCTTGTTGGTGAGGTAGAGCAGCGAGGCCAGCAGCGTCAGGAAGATCACGCCGACGAGGCCCGAGCGCTTGCGTTCGGCCAGGCCCGGCTCGGCCGCCCACATCAGGAAGGCGGCGACGTCCTTGGCCTGCTGTTCCATCGTCGCAGGCGTGCCGTCGGCATATTCCACCCCGTCCTCCCACAGCACCGGCGCCATCGACACCCAGCCGTCATAGGCCTTGTTGTAGTAGAACATGGCACCCGCCTGCATCTCCTCGCGCCCGTCATAGCCGAGCAGGAACGAGGCGATGTATTCCGCCCCGCCGAGGCCGCGGAAGAACTGGTTGATGCCCAGCCCGTAAGGCCCCTCGAAGCCGATCCGCGCCTTCGCCATCAGGCTCAGGTCCGGGGCGGTTTCCATCTGCGAGGGCGGGAAATGGTCCGGCCCCTCGGCCGGGCGCCAGTCGTCGATCTCGCGGTCGAAGATCTCGAACTGCGCGGCGAAGGCGCGCATCGCCTCGGGCGAGAGCGCCGGGCCGGAGTCCTGGGTCAGCGTCCGGAAGGGCACGTATTGCAGCCCGTGGCAGGCGGCGCAGACCTCGGTATAGACCTGCAGACCGCGCTGCAGCTGCGCCCGGTCGTAGCTGCCGAAAGGCCCTTCGAACGAGAAGTGGAAGTCCGTGATCTCGCCGACACCGCCGGCGGAGAGGGCCGGACCGGTTCCCAGCGCCAGCGCCGCGGCCGCAGACAGGGCAAGCTTTCTGATGCTCATCGTGCTCATGTCCTTTCTCATTCGGCCGGGATCGGTTCGGGGCCGGGGCCCTTGCCACCCTTCGGCGTGTCCTTGCCCACGGTCGCCTTGAAATCCTCCTCGATCGTCGCCGGCGGGGTCATCGGCTTCTCCAGCACGCCCAGAAGCGGCATGATGACGAGGAAATAGGCGAACCAGTAGGCGGTGCCGATCAGCGCGATCGTGGTGTAGATCCCCTCGGCCGGCATCGCGCCGACCCAGGTCAGGACCAGGAAGTTCACGATGAACACCCAGAACCACCACCTGAAGGCCGGCCGGTAGCGGCCCGAGCGCACCGCCGAGGTGTCGAGCCAGGGCAGGAGCACCATCACGAAGATCGCGCCGAACATCGCCAGCACGCCGAAGAATGTGGCGTCGATAATGCCGAAGCTGATCCAGTTGGCGAAGATCACGATCCACACATCCGAGGTGAAGGCCCGCAGGATCGCGTAGAAGGGCAGGAAGTACCATTCCGGCACGATATGCGAGGGCGTCACCAGCGGATCGGCCTCGATGTAGTTGTCGGGATGGCCGAGATAGTTGGGCATGAAGCCGACCACCGCCCAGAAGATGACCAGGATCACGGCGAGCGCGTAGAGGTCCTTGATCACGAAATAGGGCCAGAAGGGCAGGGTGTCCTTCTCGGCCTCTTCCTTCGAGCCGCGGCGCACCTCGACCCCGGTGGGGTTGTTGTTGCCGGTGGTGTGGAAGGCCCAGATATGCACGATCGTCAGCCCGAGGATGATGAACGGCAAGAGGTAGTGCAGCGAGAAGAAGCGGTTGAGCGTCGCGTTGCCGACCGCCGGACCGCCGAGCAGCCAGGTCTGCAGCGCATCGCCGATCCCCGGCACCGCGCCGAAGAGGCCGGTGATCACCGTCGCCCCCCAGAAGGACATCTGCCCCCAGGGCAAGACGTAGCCCATGAAGGCCGTGGCCATCATCAGCACGTAGATCAGCATGCCGATGATCCAGGTGATCTCGCGCGGGGTCTTGTAGGAGCCGTAGTACATCCCGCGGAAGATGTGGATGTAGACCGCGAGGAAGAACAGCATGGAGCCGTTCTGGTGGATGTAGCGCAGCATGTCGCCATGGTTGACGTTGCGCATGATGTGCTCGACCGAGGCGAAGGCCAGGTCGACATGCGGCGTGTAATGCATGGCCAGCACGATGCCGGTGACGATCTGCAGAACCAGGCAGAAGACCAGGACGACGCCCCAGATCCACATCCAGTTGAGGTTCTTTGGCGTCGGGATCATCAGCGTGTCGTAGATCAGCGAGACAATCGGCAGCCGGCGGTGCAGCCACTTCTCGCCCGAGCTCTTCGGCTCGTAGTGATCGTGCGGAATTCCGGACATGGGCTACTCCCTGTTCAGCCGAGCTGGATGGTGGTGTCGTTGATGAACCGGACCACCGGAATGTGCAGGTTCTCGGGCGCCGGGCCGCGGCGGATGCGCCCGGACGTGTCGTAATGCGAGCCGTGGCAGGGGCAGAACCAGCCGTTGAAATCGCCCGCCCCGTTGCCCAGCGGCACGCAGCCGAGATGCGTGCAGACCCCGGTCATCACCAGCCATTCGCCGGCGTCATCGAGCGCGCGATTCTCGTCGCTGGCGTCGGTGCCGGGGCGGTTGGGGTTGCGCGACTGCCGGTCGATCGTCAGGTCGGCCAACGCGACGGCGCGCGCATCCTCGATCTCTTCCGGCGTGCGGCGGCGGATGAAGACGGGCTTGCCGAGGAAGTTCACCGTCAGCTGGCTGCCGACCTCGACGCCGCCGATGTCGACGAAGATCGACGACAGCGCCTGGACATCGGCCGAGGGGTTCATCTGATTGACCAGCGGCCAGATCGCCGCCCCGGCGGTCACGACACCGGCGCCGGCCGTCGCGTAGTACAGGAAATCCCGGCGAGTGCCTGCGTTGTCTTCTGCATGGGACACGGATCTTCTCCATTCCAGTTAGGATTCCGGCGCGATGCCCGAAAGCGCCGCCCGAAACGGCAGCGGCCCTTGCGGCTAATTAGCGGTGAAAAACCGGGTCGTCCAGCCGCAATCGGGGGCAAATGGCCGCACCCGAAACGAAGCGGCGGCGCGCGGGAGCGGGGCCCGGCGCCGGCTCATTCCGGGCGCGTCGCCTGCATCGACGGGCGTTCGGCGAAGCCCGCGTACCAGCTGGCCAGCGCGTCGCGCCCCTGCCGCCAGTGGCGGCGGTCATGGCGGAAATCGAGATAGCCCAGCGCGCAGCCGACGGCGATCTGGCCCATGTTCAGCGATCCCGCCAGATGCCCCATCCAGCGCGACTCGAGCGCGTCGAGGCTGCGCGCGATCTTCGCCCATTGGCCCTCGATCCAGGGGTCGAACTGGCGCTCGTCGGGGCGCAGCACCGTCTCGTAGCGCATCAGGATCGCGGCATCCATGATCCCCTCGGCCGTCGCCTCCAGTGTCAGCACTTCCCATAGCCGCGGCGGCTCGGGATAGAGCGCCGGCCCGTCGGGCGCGCGCGCGGCGAGGTACCGGCAGATCACCCGGCTGTCGTAGAGCGTGCAGCCGTCCGCGCGTTCGAGCGCGGGGATCTTGCCCAGCGGGTTGTGCCCGACCGGCATCGAGGCCGGGTCGATCGGCGTGCCGGTCGCCGGGGCGAGCGCGACCGTGTCGAGCTGCCCGGTCTCGTGCAGGAGCACCATGACCTTGCGGACATAGGGCGAGGCGGGGCTGTGGTAGAGCGTATGCATGCTCAGACCCGTCTCAGAGCCGCCGCGCGCGCAGCCGCGCGAGAAAGGCGGCGTCGATCTCGAGCGCGCGCCCGGTTCCGACGAGTCGGATCGTCCGCCGGTAGCGGCCGGTCATGTTGGCCTGCTCGCGATCGGCCGGGCGGCGCGCGGCGAGCCCCTCGGGCAGGTCGTCGAGCGCGTCCTCGGCGCGCTGGTCGATCCGCGCCGGCTGCACCCTTCGGGCGATGAGCCAGGCAGCGAAGGCGACGCCGCCGTATTTCAGCGCGGCGCCGGCGAGGGGGGCGAGGGGCAGGGGCATGACGATCTCCGGTCGGGCTGGATCCGGGTCAGCATAGCCGAGCCACCGGCGCAATCAATGCGTGATCGGCGCGCCCGCAATTCGCTTGCCATGCGGCCCGGGCCGTGGTTTGAGCCCGCCGATGCCCCGACGCAAGAAAGCCCGCAGGTCGCCGCGCGCCGGCCTTCTGAACCGGATCGCGCGATCGATCCGGGCGGCCCTGCGCTGGGCGATGGTCGGGCTGGCCGCGTTCGTCCTCGCGCTGGTCGTCTGGGTCGCGGCCTATCGCTTCATCGACCCGCCCGGCGGGATCTACATGTGGCAGGAATGGCGCCGGCTGGGCGAGATCCGGCAGGACTGGGTGCCGATGCGCCTCATCGCCCCGGTCATGGCGCGCTCGGCGGTCGCGGCCGAGGATGCCAATTTCTGCCGCCATTGGGGCTTCGACGTCGTCGCCATCCGCTCGGCGATCGAGGCCGGCGGCACCCGCGGCGCCTCGACCATCACCCAGCAGGTGGTCAAGAACGTCTTCCTCTGGCACGGGCGCAGCTGGCCGCGGAAGGTGCTCGAGGCCGGCATCACGCCGCTGGTGGAGCTTCTCTGGTCGAAGCAGCGGATCCTCGAGGTCTACCTGAACGTCGCCGAGTTCGACACCGGCGTCTTCGGGGTGGAGGCCGCGGCGCAGCACTATTTCAACCGCGCCGCCGCCGATCTGACCGCGCGCCAGGCGGCGCTGCTGGCCGCGGTCCTGCCGGCGCCGAAGACCCGCAACGCCGCGCGGCCGACCGACTTCCTCAACCGCCGCGCCCGCGCCATCACCGACGGGGCGGCAACGATCGCGCGCGACGGCCGCGCCGCCTGCTTCGGCGGTTGAACTTCGCACGCCAAGCGTGCAGAACGGGCGGGCCTTTCCCAGCCGGTGACCGCCGCCCATGCTGCGCCTCTTCCACGTGCCGCTCTCGCCCTTCTGCCGCAAGGTCCGCCTGACGCTGGCCGAGAAGCGACTCGAGGTGGAACTCGTCGAGGAGCGCTTCTGGGAGGCCAGCGCCGATTTCCTGCGCCGCAACCCGGCAGGCCGCGTGCCGGTGCTGCGCTATGACGGCCGGACGTTGTGCGAGAGCCAGGCGATCTGCGAATTCCTCGACGAGGCGCATCCCGACCCACCGCTGATGCCGGCCGAGCCCGTCGCCCGCTGCGAGGTGCGTCGCCTGTGCGGCTGGTTCGATGACGGCTTCCACCGCGAGGTGACGGCGAACCTGCTCTACGAGCGGGTCAACAAGAAGCTGATGGGGCGCGGCTATCCGGATTCGCAGAAGATCAAGGCCGGCGCCTCGCGCATCAAGTACCATCTCGACTACATGGCCTGGCTGCTCGAACACCGCCGCTGGCTGGCCGGCGACGCGATGTC